>NZ_AZFH01000043.1:0-827 GCF_001435735.1 Ligilactobacillus equi DSM 15833 = JCM 10991 | reverse complement strand
GCTGATGAAGCAGCCAACACTGCAACACCTACTACTCCAGTATCAGGTTCTGGTGTGAATACAAGCGTAAATGCTACAGGATCAGCTGCTAAAGGAGACGGTACTAATGTTGTAGTTAATCACTCATCATTAGATGCAGCGGTTAGTCAAGCAACTCAAACTGGTGTTCAAGTGACTACACAAGCTCCTACTTCTACAACAGTGGATGCTAATTCAGCACCACAAGCAGAGGCTTCTATTGCTCAAGATTACGCTAAGCAAACTTCTACTGTTCAAGCAGCAACTAAAGCTCAACAATCTAAGAATGACTACTATGCTCAAGATACAAAAGATGCTCAAGCGGTAAATCAAGCTAACCAAGCTAAAGTTGAACAAGCTGTTCAAAATGCTAGAAATGAAAAAGTTAGTGTGACACCATTACCTAACCAACAAGTTCCTACTAACACTCAAACAGCTACAATTAAGGCTTACGATAATTCTGATTACGAAGCTAAGAAGGCTTCTGTAAACCAAAAGACTAATGAGACGGTTGCTAAGTTAGTTGATGCTACTGAAAAAGCACATGCTAATAATGTGGTTAGAGCTGCGCAAGAAGATACATCTGCTTTAGATGCTGCTGCTAATAATGCCAAGGCTGCAGGTGTCAATGTTGTGAAAGGCTCCCCTGTTAATAAGGGCCAAGTATCAAAAGAACAAGCACCTCAAATGGCAAAGGAAATTCGGCAAGACTATGCTAATCAAGTTAATGCTTTAAATACTGCAACAAAGAATATGAATGACGCTAAGAGTGCCGTTGCTTCTTTGGAAAGTGAAAAGCAAAAACTCGA
>NZ_AZFH01000042.1:0-2384 GCF_001435735.1 Ligilactobacillus equi DSM 15833 = JCM 10991 | reverse complement strand
ATAACACTGTACAATTTACAAAAAATGGAAGTATTACAAACTAGCAATTAGCGTATTATTATATATTTTGGATATGGAAGTATATATTATTATATTCTAGTATATCTTTAAATATACTAGAATATCCAAAAAGAGATAGGAAAAGCAGCGTTATCTTTTAAAATAAACATTGGCAAATAAGCGTGGAACGGAAGGAAAACATACTTTGCAATGAAGTTTAAACTTTATTTTAGGAGACATTTTAAACTTTAAAATAATATCTAGAAATAAATTTCTAATCTAATAGAAAATAAAATACAAAATCCAAAATAAAATTTAGATTACATTTTAGATTACGCTTGGATTTTAGAATGCAATGGGAACATTTAATTCCATTTGTATTTTAATGTACAATCAATTTTAAAATGGAATTTACAATGCATTATACATTTTATTGTAAATTAAAAGGCCACACATAAGTGTGACCTGTATTAAAAGTTTTCTTACTTGTATTATAACGATTCAATTAAGGCTTCGATAAATGCTGAATCAGTTTTATAATGATTATCCTTCGATAACTTGCGAATCTTCTTAATCGTAGATTGTTTTAAGTAATAAGATTTAGATGTACGTTTTTCTTCCTTTTCAGGTGTTGGTAAAGAAATTGACAAATTCATAGTTGCTTTAGTTTCTGGCTCAACTTTATCAATTTTAGATACTTCACCAGTTTCCATCATATTATCAAACGTACCTTTACGTTTTTCTTCTCTTTCTTTTTCAAGATTTTCAAATGACATAATTTTTCCTCCTGTTTAAATTCAAATGTTAATTTTCGTTTAACTAAACTCTTAAAATAGATTTTAAAACAAAATCTAAATTACAATCTAATAAGTCAAGAAGCAGCACTAACTCTAGTGATTAAATGCTTCAAGCATCTTTTTAAATTCCGTATCTATTTCCTTATATGTTGACGCATATCTCTTGTATTTAGATTCATCACTACGTTCCATTTTAACTAATGGGGTGTGTTCAAGGGTTGATCTATTAAATAATTCTCTGTTTGGTAAAACAGCAATAACTTCTGGATTGTTTTCAATGATTTTAAGAAAATTACGTGATGATTCAGTATTATGTTTAACCATATTACCAATATAGTAAACTTTCGCCCGAACATAACTTTCTTCTGTCGACATGTCAATTGCTTCGTTTTCTTTATATTCAACAAAATCATCCATAAAGGTAAATTTAGCATCATATCCATGTTCTGTCGGTGTAATAGGGCAGAATAAAACATCACTAACCGCTACCGCATTTTTTACTAACGTGTCAAATGAAGGGTGACAATCTACGATTACATAATCGTATTTTTTAACCGTTTCATAGTTTTTTCTAAACCATCTAAATAAGAAAAAATATTTATGTGGGTCAGTTTCAATATTTGCGATTAAGCGATGAAGTTTTTTATAACCCGGAATAATATCAATGTTTTCAGAAGTTGTATGATATACACTCATTTCTTCATCATTTAGTTTATCAAAAAGATTTCCAATATTATTACTTGTACTTTCTAAGCCATACAACTGACTTAAATTACATTGTTGATCTAAATCAATTAGCAACACTTGATTTCCATTAGCTGCTAACCATTCTCCGAAATTATAAGAAATAGTCGTTTTGCCAACACCACCTTTGGTGCTGCAAATTGTAACAATTTCCATGAAATCCACCTCCGTAAAATTGCCTTCTTTGAATAATTAGGTAGCAAGAATTTGCCAATCTAATCGCTATCTATATCATACAACTAAACAATGTAAAAAGCAATATAAAATAAAAGTAACATTGAATTATAAAAAATACTTCAAAAAGAAATCTAAAATAAAATTCAAATTCTCATGTAAAATCACACTTAGATTTATAAATAATATCTTTGCGTTATTTAATAAAAAGTGATAAAATTAAACTTGCGACGAGTTATAGGTCGGTAGTTGTCTATCTGAAAGGAGGTTGTTTTATATGGAACAATCTTACGAAAGGTACGCAACGAAATGTTTTCATTTGCTGATTTAATGAGCTTTGGTCTATTTATCATTGCTTTGTTGACATATATTAATCAAGACAAATAAAAAACAACCACCTAATAACTTTGACAGGTTAGTGGTTGTTTTTTGTCTATATAAATAACTACCGACTTAATAAGCCGCAAGAGGTGTATGTTCCAGCATATGCCTCTTTTCATTTATCATTATAACTAGAATTAACTAAAAAATCAATACTTTACACTAAGAGTCTGTCCATTAACAGTACAGACTAGAAATTTATTGAGATTTATTGAGAAAAAATAACAATCAATGTCACATCATTTAGGGAATAAGTAACAGTTTTTGGTTGTTTTAAAACTGGTGGGG
>NZ_AZFH01000205.1:8013-8096 GCF_001435735.1 Ligilactobacillus equi DSM 15833 = JCM 10991 | reverse complement strand
AGAGCGTCTGCCTTACAAGCAGAGGGTCACAGGTTCGAGCCCTGTATCCTCCATTAAAAAGTAAATTATTTATGCATTATAAC
>NZ_AZFH01000205.1:7673-8003 GCF_001435735.1 Ligilactobacillus equi DSM 15833 = JCM 10991 | reverse complement strand
TCTCGCCTCCCTGTCACGGAGGAGATCGTCGGTTCAAATCCGTCATGGACCGTTTACCAGAAGGTAAAATTAATAAATTGCCGACTTAGCTCAGCTGGCAGAGCATCTCACTAGTAATGAGGAGGTCGGAGGTTCAAGTCCTCTAGTCGGCATATGCGGAAGTAGTTCAGTGGTAGAACATCACCTTGCCATGGTGGGGGTCGCGGGTTCGAATCCCGTCTTCCGCTCTTTCTTATATTTGGAGGATTACCCAAGTCTGGCTGAAGGGAACGGTCTTGAAAACCGTCAGGCGGGTCAAACCGCGCAAGAGTTCGAATCTCTTATCCTCCT
>NZ_AZFH01000205.1:7491-7663 GCF_001435735.1 Ligilactobacillus equi DSM 15833 = JCM 10991 | reverse complement strand
GCTAGAGCGTCCGGTTCATACCCGGGAGGTCGAGGGTTCGATTCCCCCTGCCGCGATTATGGTCCATTGGAGTAGTGGTTATCTCTCCTCCCTGTCACGGAGGAGATCGTCGGTTCAAATCCGTCATGGACCGTTGCTATAAATTTACTTTTATGGTATAGTTAAATAGTTA
>NZ_AZFH01000205.1:0-7481 GCF_001435735.1 Ligilactobacillus equi DSM 15833 = JCM 10991 | reverse complement strand
GGTAAAACCACAGCCTTCCAAGCTGTTGTCGCGAGTTCGATTCTCGTCACCCGCTTTTAATAAATATATGTCAACCATATATGATGGCTCGGTAGCTCAGTCGGTAGAGCAATGGATTGAAGCTCCATGTGTCGGCGGTTCGATTCCGTCCCGCGCCATTTATGGGGGGGTAGCGAAGTCTGGCTAAACGCGGTGGACTGTAAATCCATTCCTTCGGGTTCGGAGGTTCGAATCCTCTCCCCCCCATTTAAGCTTTGATGGCGGTAGTGGTGAAGTGGTTAACACACTGGTTTGTGGATCCAGCATGCGTGAGTTCGATTCTCACCTACCGCCTTTTTCATACCAGGTATGGCCGAGTGTTTAGGCAATGGACTTTGACTCCATTTAGGTTGGTTTAATTCCAACTATCTGGTATGTAGTTGATGCGATTGGGGTATAGCCAAGCGGTAAGGCAACGGTTTTTGGTACCGTCATGCGCTGGTTCGAATCCAGCTACCCCAGTTAATGCCGGCGTGGCGGAATTGGCAGACGCGCTGGACTCAAAATCCAGTGTCCGTTGAGGACGTATCGGTTCGACCCCGATCGCCGGTAGTATAAAGAAAAAGTCTGAGAAATCAGGCTTTTTTTGTGGATTAAAAAGTTGTAAACTAGACTTGTTTAAAAAATTAAGAAGTGAGGAAGTTTAATGTTTACGAAATTAGATGCTGATTTTCCCAAAGGTTGGCGGCAAACCTTTGGGGCTTTGTGGCTAGGTTGTTTTATTACGGGACTAGGCTTTTCAATGACCATGCCTTTTATGCCCTTATTTATGGAATCTTTAGGTACATATTCCCAAACGCAACTTAATTTTTATTCTGGGTTAGCATTTTCAGCCACCTATCTTTCCCAAGCAATTATGTCGCCATTATGGGGGAGTTTAGCTGACCAAAAAGGACGAAAGCTTATGTGTTTACGAGCTTCTGGAGTGATGGCTTTAACCATTACGGCAACCGGTTTAGCTCAAGGAGTATGGTCCATTATTGCTTTGCGTTTTTTACAAGGAGCCTTTTCTGGATATATCAATAACGCGGCTGCCTTTATTGCTGGTGAAACACCTAAAAGACGTTCTGGTACGGTCTTATCGACCATGATGACAGCTAATGTTACGGGAAACTTACTCGGTCCTTTATTTGGGGGAGCGATTGCTGGTTTAGGTGGTTATCGTCTGCCTTTCTTTGTGACGGGGGCCTTAATGGCCTTGGCCTTTATTTTAACTGCTATACTGACTAGAGAACATTTTATCCCTATTACTAAGGAAAAGATGAAACCAGCCAAGGAAGTCTTAGTTAGTTTACCTAACAAGAGTTTAATTTTCTTAATGTTTACAACGACCTTAATTGTCCAAGCTTCTTTGATGTCAATTTCTCCAATTATCTCACTCTTAGTTAAGGAATTGATGCACAACCACGGCAATGTTTCCTTTGTCAGTGGGGTGGTGGCAGCGGCACCAGGATTTGGAACCTTATTAGCTGCCCGTTATCTGGGAAAAAAAATGGATGCCAGTGGACCGACAAAAGTTTTAATGTGTGGTATGACATACCAAGTTGTTATGTTTTTACCGATGTTCTTTATTCGTGATGTTTGGCTTTTAACTCTTTTCCGATTCTTAATTGGGTTGTCAAGTGCGGCACTTTTGCCGGCCGTGCAAACAGTCCTCACCACCCAAGTTGATAAGCAAGTTTTTGGTCGAATTTTTTCTTACAATCAGTCCTTTCAAGCCGCTGGTGGAGTGGTTGGGCCTCTGATAGGTTCGGCTGTTTCTAGTGTTTTTGATTATGAAGGAGTTTTCCTCTTTACTTCATTATTATTAGCTATCAACCTGGCTTTAATTATGTTGGCGCATAAGAAAATTGCATAAACCAATAACTATAAAAGGTGAAAGTTGCGTAACTTTCACCTTTTTGGACTTAATACGGATTCCAGGAATATTTTGCCCGTGGACCACCGATTAATTTTGGCCGACTGCGGACATAGGTTACATGGGCTTTGCCAATTTCCTTGACCGAAGTTCGCACGGGAATCTGGACATGCTTGACATGCATTCCGATAAAGGTATCACCGATATCCATCCCAGCTTGTGCGACTAAATGTTCTACTTCCACAGGATGGTCAAAAAGTTCAAAAGCCGCGACTTGCGCAGCTCCACCAGCATGAAGGGAAGGGTAAACCGAGACAATTTCTAAATTATGGTCTAGGGCGGCTTGCTTAGGGATTACTAGAGCCCGATTTAAGTGTTCGCAACCTTGGACTGCTAAAGTTACGCCGTCTTTTTGCAGGCGATTATAAATTGTTTTCACAATGATACGGCCAATTTCTAAACTTGAATGCTTACCAATTTGATGTCCTAAAACTTCGCTACTACTGCAACCCAGGACAAAAATATCTCCAGCTTGTAGGTCGGCTTGGGCCAATAATTCTTCCAAACCAGTAGCAACTAACTTTTCAATTTCTACTTCCATATTTGCACCTCATATTCTATTTTTGGTATAACTTTATAAAATTTACTTCGAATACCTATTTAACAATAACACAATATTTTGTGCAATCAATTATACATGAAACTATATATTGTGTTTTTTTATAAAACACGCTAGAATTAAACATGAATTGAAAGTCACAAGACATGATATTGATTAGCATTATTATACTACATATAGAGAGGATGAGTGTGATGAAGGTAGAAACTTTATCTTCTAAGAAACAAAAATTAAAAGTACAAGTAACACGTGCCGATGGTAGTCATACACAATTTCACGTTTATAAATTAAAGGCGGTACTAGCTAAATTAGGGTTAGCTACGCAAACAGCGAGCTTAATTCCCACCATGGTGGCGCAATTAACACCAACTGTAACTACAGCAGAAATTGCCCGAATTTTTGTGCAAACCTTAGTCGATTATGGCTACACGAAAGAAGCTCAAGCTTACCGCGACTATAAGCAAGCTGCGCAAAAGTCATGGGAAGATGAAACTAATCCGGCCAAACGTTTAGCTCGTCTGCAAGCTGCAGATCCGACTTTAGTTCACGAAAATGCTAATAAAGATAGTCGTGTTTTCAACACCCAAAGAGACTTAACCGCTGGTACGGTTGGAAAGACCCTGGGGTTACGTTTAATGCCAGAGCACGTAGCTAAGGCTCACTTACGTGGGGATATTCACTATCACGATTTAGATTACACACCTTGGAGTCCTATGACCAACTGCTGTTTGATTGATTTTAAGGAAATGTTGACCAATGGCTTTAAAATTGGAAATGCTGAAGTAGAGAGCCCTCATTCCATTCAAACTGCTACCGCTCAAATGGCACAGATTATTGCCAATGTAGCTTCCAGTCAATATGGTGGCTGTTCAGCCGACCGAGTAGATGAAGTTTTAGAACCTTTCGCCTATAAGAACTATCAAAAGCACCTCGTGGAAGCCAAGGAATATATTGAAGATTCAGATAAACAAATCGAATTTGCACAAAAGCGGACTAAAAAAGATATCTACGATGCTATGCAAGCCTTGGAATATGAAATCAACACCTTATTTTCGTCTCAGGGCCAAACACCTTTTACTACCTTAGGTTTTGGGCTCGGAACGTCCTGGATTGCTCGCGAAATTCAAAAAGCTATCTTGCAAATCCGGATTGAGGGGCTGGGTAAAGAAAAGCGCACGGCTATCTTCCCTAAGTTGACTTTTGCCATCAAGAAGGGTGTAAATTATAGTCCTGCTGATCCTAATTATGATATTAAGGAATTAGCGGTCGAATGTGCCACTAAAAGAATGTACCCGGATGTTTTGATGTATGATAAAATCGTGGAGTTGACGGGTTCTTTCAAGGCCCCTATGGGTTGTCGTTCTTTCTTGCAAGGTTGGCATGATGAACAAGGCCAAGAGGTTAACTCTGGTCGAATGAACCTAGGGGTTGTTACCCTGAATTTACCAAGAATTGCTTTGGAATCTCAAGGTGATATGAACCTTTTTTGGGAAATTTTTCATGAAAAAGTTGCGATTGCTCATGAAGCCCTTGAATTTAAGGTAGAACGTTGTAAGCAGGCCCTACCAGAAAATGCTCCTATCCTTTACCAATACGGGGCCTTTGGTAAGCGACTCAAGCCCCAAGATAGTGTCGATGAGCTCTTTAAAGGTGAACGGGCAACGGTTTCTTTAGGTTACATTGGTCTTTATGAAGTTGGTACCGTCTTCTTTGGTCCTAACTGGGAAGGAAATCAAGCGGCCCACGATTTTACCCTAGAAATCGTTAAGCAATTGCACGATTACTGTCAAGATTGGGAAAAGGAATCTGGTTACCACTATAGTGTTTACTCAACGCCAAGTGAATCTTTAACTGACCGCTTCTGCCAATTAGATCTTAAGCGTTTTGGCAAGGTCAAAGACATTACTGATAAAGAATACTACACCAATAGTTTCCACTATGATGTGCGTAAACACCCAACGCCATTTGAAAAGTTAAGCTTTGAAATGGATTACCCTAAATATGCAGCCGGTGGTTTCATTCATTACTGTGAATACCCGAACTTACGTCAAAATCCTAAGGCTTTAGAAGCTGTTTGGGACTGGGCCTATGATAAAGTAGGTTATTTGGGAACTAATACACCGATTGACCACTGCTTTAAGTGTGGTTTTGAAGGAGAATTTAAAGCTACTGCACGTGGTTTTGAATGTCCAGATTGTGGTAATCATGATCCTAAATTATGTGATTGTGTCAAGCGGACATGTGGCTACTTAGGTAACCCACTACAAAGACCCATGGTTCACGGGCGCCACGTGGAAATTTCTTCCCGGGCTAAAAATATCGGCGAGGGGATGTAGTTGATGGCTGAGATACGCATTAGTGTTGGTGGAGATACCCGATTTGTGGATACCAATGATCTGGCGGGGAAAGTTCAGGCTAAACGTCCTAAACGTCGCAAAATCCGTGAACCTAAAAATCCCAAACCAATGGAATGGTTGGCCCAGGATTACAGTCAGGAAAAAATCGCCGATTACAAACCTTTTAACTTTGTCGACGGTGAAGGGGTTCGTTGTAGTCTTTATGTGAGTGGGTGCCTCTTTGCTTGTCCCGGTTGTTATAACAAGGCTGCCCAAAACTTCAATTATGGTAGGCCCTATACCCAAGAACTCGAAGATCAAATCATCGCTGATTTAGCCCAGCCCTATGTTCAAGGACTAACTCTTTTAGGTGGCGAACCATTCTTAAATACCCAGGTCTGCTTACGTCTAGTCAAGCGTATCCGTCAAGAATTTGGTCACAGCAAAGATATTTGGTCTTGGACTGGTTATGACTGGGATGAGCTTCTACAAGATTCGTCGGATAAATTAGAGCTCTTGTCTTACCTAGATATTCTGGTTGATGGGCGCTTTATGGAACCGCTCATGGATTTAACCTTGCAATTTCGGGGATCATCTAATCAAAGAATTATTGATGTACCTCGCTCCTTAAATCAAGGTGAAGTAGTCATTTGGGATAAACTTGAGCGGTAGCTTAAGGTAAAATTTAAAATTTTTTATCGAGAAAGGCTTGTTAAAAGCATTTAGCTCGGTGTATAATTAATTGTAGAAAATATAATTTGTCGCTAGTGTTTTACAACTGTAAAGGAGCGATTACTATGGTTACACTATTTACTTCACCAAGTTGTACTTCTTGTCGTAAGGCTCGTGCTTGGCTAGAAGAAAACAATATTGAATACAAGGAAAGAAATATTTTTTCAGAACCTTTATCAATTAATGAAATTAAACAAATCTTACAAATGACCGAAGATGGAACCGAAGAAATTATTTCTAAGCGTTCCAAGGCATACCAAAAGCTTAATGTGGATATTGACGAAATGCCAATGAAGGAATTATTCGCAGTAATTCAAGCCAATCCAGGTATTTTACGACGTCCTATCATTATGGATGAAAAGCGTCTTCAGGTTGGCTACAACGAAGATGAAATTCGGCGTTTCTTACCACGTGAAGTTCGTGTTTTAGAACTCCAAAAAGTTTTAGCTGCTTCTGGTAACTAAAAAAGTATTAAAAATCAATCTAAGTATTCCAGGAGGAATGCGGGGATTGATTTTTATTTTGAAAATTGAATGTCAAGTGATAAAAAAATTCAAGGTTACCGGGCTATCTGGTGGCCTTTTTCTTTATTTTCTGATATAGTAATGAATGAAACTTTTAAAAAGTGTAAGAAGAGGTGCATTAAGATGGAAATGAAGAAAATTAATGATAATACCATCAAAGTTCTCTTGGAAAACGAAGACCTCGTTGAAAGAGGAATTACAGTCCTCGATCTTTTAGGTAACCAAAAAGAAATCGAAAGCTTCTTTTATTCAATTTTAGATGAAGTTGATGTGGACCACGAGTTCCGTGATAATGAAGCCGTAACTTTCCAAATGATGCCAAATCGCAACGGTTTGGAATTGTTTATTTCCAAGGTAGATCCAAGTGGGGAAAGCGAACCTTTCAATCCTTTAGCCGAATTAGAAAAGCAAGGTAAGAAAGTCCACCACGTGGATATGACGAATTTTGATGAAGATGACAATCTGACTGACTTCTTGAAGCAACAATTGGGAGATGCCTTCGAAAAAGCTAGTCAGGATCAAGAAAAGGTTAATAATGAAACCATGAACTCTAAGGGGCGCATGACAAGTCTAGTAGATGAAGAAAAGTCTTACCTGGTAGAATTAGATGACTTCGAAGACTTCCTAAACTTAGTTAATGTCCTAGAAGGTGACGAGATTACTAGTGACTTGTACTTTTTGCATGACAAGTACTACTTGAAGTTGACTTTCTACCCAGACTCCATCAGTGAAGAACAAATTAACGATTTAATGGCGGTGGCCTATGAATATGGTCGGCGCGTTGATCAAAGTCCACTTTATGTTCAAGAACATGGTAAGCAAATTATGGAACATGCGGCTTTAGAAATCGCGCAACATTATTTTAATGAAAAAGGAGCGTAAATCCCCCTACTTTAGTGGGGGGATATAAGCTCCACTCGATAGCTCGTAAGAGCTATTTTGTTTTTTTCTAAATATTCTTTAGCTAATTTAGATAATATCTCTGAAACAGATGAATGTTCCTTGACTGTTTGTATTTTCAAGCTATCATTAAGTTCAACTTTCATATAGATATTTATCCTTTTTTTGTTTTCTGCCACAGCACTTCCCTTGTGTAATTGAGTATATTTTGTTATAATATAACTGTACTAAAGGAGGTGAAAATCAATGAAAACAATGGCTCAACTTAGTTATCACTATGGATTAAAAGTTAGAATTTATCCATCTTCTCAACAAAAAACCATCATTAAACGTAATTCTGATGTCGCCAGAACAGTTTATAATAAGTTAATTGCGATTGATAAGGAGTTATACCAATTAAAGAAAGTAAAGCTACCAATTGATACCGTTATTGACCGTATTAAGGAGTTAGAAAAACGGAAAAATCCTAAAGA
>NZ_AZFH01000204.1:0-50039 GCF_001435735.1 Ligilactobacillus equi DSM 15833 = JCM 10991 | reverse complement strand
ATTTTCACCTCCTTTAGTACAGTTATATTATAATAAAATATACTCAATTACACAAGATAAGTGCTGTGGCAGAAAACAAAAAGGATAAATATCTATATGAATGTTGAACTTAATGATAGCTTGAAAATACAAGCAGTCAAGGAACATTCATCCGTTTCAGAGATATTATCTAAATTGGCTAAAGAATATTTAGAAAAAAACAAAATAGCTCTTACGAGCTATCGAGTGGAGCTTATATCCCCCCACTAAAGTAGGGGGATTTACGCTCCTTTTTCATTAAAAAGCAGAGAAACTTTTTTTACTTCACATACTTGGATTTAATTGGTTCAAAAGTCATCCGATGAATCGGCGTCGTTCCATGCTCAACTAAGCCGGCCAAATGCTGCTTGGTACCATAACCATCGTTCTGGCTAAAGCCGTAACCCGGGTAAACGCGATCGTAAAAAGTCATTAAGTGATCCCGAGTTACTTTGGCCACGATACTAGCAGCTGAAATTGAAGCAGACTTAGCATCCCCTTTGATGAGCTTGGTTTGAGGGAGATCTAATTCAATCGGCATGGCATCGACCAATAGGTGTTGTGGCGTAAGTTTAAGCCCTAAGACCGCTTCTTTCATGGCCATTTTGGTAGCCTCATAAATATTAACCTGGTCAATCACACGGTTAGAAGCCACACCAATATTTACTGTCAACGCTTGCTCAAGAATCTTCCCATACAGTTCTTCACGTTTAGCCACCGATAATTGCTTAGAATCATTTACTTCATATAAATCAAAATCATGCGGTAAAATCACCGCCGCCGTCACAACCGGTCCCGCTAGCGGCCCACGCCCAACTTCATCAACACCGGCAACATACTCGATACCTTGAGTCCAAAGATTTTGTTCAAGACGCAAGCGTTCCGCAAATGCAAGCTTGGCTTGAGTGACTTTTGCCTGACGCTTTTGGTAGGCAACCAAAGCGTTTTGAACGCCTTTACGCTCATCTCGTGCCAAATTAGCTAAAACCTCCGCTGTCACTTTAGTTTTCAGTAATTCCTTAACTTGAGCAATCGATAATTTAGTCATCTTAATCCTCGCTACGCTTAGCCGTCAAAGGTACAGGATCTAAGGTATAACGCCCCAACTTACTACGTCGAATTTCAAAAATCAAACGTTCGCTGGCCCGGTCGTAATCTTCTTTAAAGCCCATCTTACGGGTAATGGCCAAAAGTAATTCCACCGTCGTATCATCAATTTCAGCTTCCGACAACTTGTAGCGGTCCGCTAAAGCTTGTGGATTAGTATCAACAAAGTGTTCCAAAGCATATAGGGCCACATCATCTTTATTGTACAAAGTATCTTTGATGGCCCCTGTTAAAGCTAGTTTCTTACCCACCAAAGGATCTTCGAATTTCGGCCATAAAATCCCTGGGGTATCCAATAATTGTAAGTCCTTCCCAGCTTTCAGCCATTGTTGAGCCTTGGTAACCCCAGGCTTATTACCAACTTGGGCGACATTTTTCTTAACTAAGTGGTTTAATAATGTCGATTTCCCCACATTAGGAATCCCGATACACATGACACGGATACGTTGATTTTTAATCCCGCGGGCTTCTTTAGCGACTAGCTTTTCCGCTAAAACTTGCTTGATTTTCTTTTCAATGACCTTCAGGCTACCTTGTACTGAGTTGATAGCTACGGCTGGTTGACCTTGACTTTCATAGTAGCGCACCCACTTTTCCGTTTCTTTAGGATCGGCCAAATCCATCTTGGTAAGGACGATAATAGATTTTTTGTTAGCCAAAAGTCCCTCTAATTGTGGATTTCGGGATGATTCTGGCAAGCGTGCGTCGACTAATTCTAAGACGACATCAACTAATTTTAAGTTTTCTTTAACTTGACGTAAGGCTTTGGCCATGTGACCAGGAAACCATTGAATAGTAGCCATAAGTGTATAATTCCTTTCGTATCAAGGGTTTTATGGAGGTAAACTTGTCAAAATTCTATCAGGTCACCAAAAAGTCACCAAATTTAGACTAATTTTACCAAACCATTTCATACCCAATAATTTTTTACTTTCCTTCTCGAATACATTTAATATCAAAATTTGAATGTTAATGTCTTTTAATAATTTTGGTAGGATATTAACATGAATATGCCTTGGAAGATAGCTTTTTTTAATTCCAATTATATTTCGGAATTCATCTAAATTTAAATTTGTTTTTCTGCTTTCATAGTGTTTTTCAATCCAATCGTTTAATACTTACAGGACCAAGATTTTAAAGCAGTGAACGAAATTTGATTTTTATCAATAAAATTATTTAATGTATTCACTGCTTTTTCTTGAGCGTTAGTTTGTCTATGAGTATAGCCGATTGTAGTTTCATAATTAGCATGACCTACACGCTCCATAATATCTCTCATAGCCAAATCAGTATTTCTCTTCGCAAGTTTCAACTAGCTCCTGTTCAACTCTAGCTAACACCTCACGAAAAGAGTGTGAAGTAATGGCGTAATGCTTTCAAGCAAAAAGTCATCACCAATAATATCTCCTAATCTCTTTAATACAAAGGCTTCTCTTTTGACAGTTTGCGGTTTCACTGAAACAGACCAAGTTTCTAACCAATTTTGTTTCAACCGACCAAATCTCTTGCTTTTTTGAGGATTATATTGATATTCTACGCTGTTGACTATTTTACCAATCTTATCACAGCATCTGTAGCATTCTTCCACTTTCCTGTAAGTGGATCCTTGTATTTTTCAACTACTTCAAAACGAGTTTCTCCTTTAGCATTTTTTCGTGTTCTATAATACATAATATCGCCCTCTTTAGTATTATCTAAAAGAAAATCGAAACTATATTTAATAGAAAATTTGACAATGTCTATTATACCACGATTTTCTTTATTTTACCGTCCTTTGTTTCCATCTTAAAAACTCTTTTAATCCTTCCCATCTTCTCATAAGTGCTTTTTTATCTGCCCATTCAGCGATATTATTTTCAACAGATACAAATCTTATTTTCATACGCTAATTGCTAGTTTGTACCATTTTTTGAAGATTATACAGTGTTACGATTGATTCAAAATCGGCTTGAAACCCTTCTAAACTACGGTTATGAGTTTCTTCACTACCGTACAATTTTAGCTGTGAAAAACACGTTTCAATCCTTCGCCGAATTTGATTAAGCAATGAATTATTGTGCCGTTTGGCACCCTTCATATTAGAACGAAATGGTGTCTATAATTGATAACCCATTTTCCTAAATTCTTGAACTATCTTTTTACCGATATATCCAGCGTCTGCTAAAACTTAGCACGGGCAACCAGATATTAACTCTGGAGCCACTTTGGCATCATTGACTGACGCAGGTGTTACTTCTCATATTTCAAAATTAAGCCAGTAACACTTACTACCATATGAATTTTAAAGCCATACAAATAAACCTTTTTAGTTGCGTTATAACCAATATTTGCGACTTCACTAAAAATTTTGGCTCTTCCGTTTCTAATAGGTTGGCAAAGTGGCAATGGAAAACTGTCCATAATCGCCATAGTACTTATAGATGTTTGGGTTAATAGTCCTTGCCTAATTAACTGAAAATAAGGGGCTAAACGTTTTCTTCTCCGTAAAAGGCGAGAATATTCAAGCATTGGTTCCATTAGGTAAAGTGAGCTTAAACAGACGGTAAAAACTAATCCAAGACGATATACGGTATTGTGCCTTAAGGCACATCATAGCCATGATTGAAGCGTCAGAAATTTTAGTATGTTCGATATTCCTTCTGTCACGGTACCTGATAGGTACATACTTTTTAATTAATTTATCGAAAAGTAGACAATATTGGGAAAATAACTCTTGAAAAGTTTGAGCATTATTATTAATCTTGAGGTAGCTTAACATGGTTTGACTCCTTTTTTGGTTTTTAGTTTTTTATTTAGAGTTTAACCCTGTTAAGCTTTTTTGCTAATTATTGAATATTACAAACTAGCAAATCGCGTGTAATGATTGTAAGTTTACCATGGGGACAAAAGGTACAGAAAAACTAACTCTCAAAGATAGGGAATGGACTTGTCCTAATTGTGGTACATTCCATATTAGGGACATTAATGCCTCTAAAAATATTCTTGAAAAAGGATTAGAAAAACTAGCTAAGGAAAAAGAAAAAAGCCTAGCATAACTAGGCAGTCCGTTTGGCAACTTGCGGACTCTAAAGGCATTGGTAATTATCGTGTTAGACGTGATTACTTTGTAATCATGCAGTGATGTATCTATGCAAATTGTGGTCGGGTAAGCCGTAAGGCTTGCCTTCTCACAAGCCCTAGTCTTTAGACTGGGGTAGTTGACTGGAGGATCGTTTAGCTACCTACTTCAGTCAGCTCTCTCCCTTCAGAGGTAATGACTGAAGAGACCATTACGATACCAGTCTCACTGAAAGAACTAGCCAGCTATCTAGCTACCAGTTCTGAAACTATATCCCGTAAATTAAGAGCTTTTCAAGAAGAAAGATTAATAAATAGAAATGGAAAGAAAATTATACTATTTCGTTCTTTTTGGGATAAATTTGACTTTCTATAATTTTTATAAACTAAAGGATAGGTGCTACTTCTACCTATCCTTTAGTTTATTTCTTTGTTTTCTTATAAAATGGCAGTAATTCATCAAAACTTTTTAATAGATCATCAATTAACCGTTCTAATGAGTGGTCAGTCTCAATTGGAATATCCTGTTTAACCAAGACCTTACGAACCTCACCTGATTTGACCTGTTTTAGTAAACTCTTTCGATTTTCTTCTGTTGCATCCATTTTGAAACTTATACCATTTTTTTGTACAAAATAATACATGGCTCCAAAAGGAAGAAGATTCAAAACTTTATTTTGTTTTTCTAAACTGTTTTCAGACCTCCTTCTTTCTACAAAACTAACCTCAACGGAAATTCCAAAATTATCAGATTCCCCATAAAGACGAATAGCCAATGCTGAATTATCCAAATCATCGGAAGGCAATCGGAAGTAACACCAAAAATGTGGACGACATAGCTGAGATTGATTCATCCATTGACTAACACGCTCTGCTTTAAATGGCTTTACCCTGTCTTCAAAAGATTTACTGATTAAACTGAATTCATCCCGGGCCTGTCGAGCTAGGTCCCTTAAATCCGTCATATACTGGAGATAATTACCAGCCTTTTCCGGCTTAATATATTTTTCTCCTCGATAGGGTAGATATTCCTTTAATTTGTCAAATGACATTTTTCACCTCATAAATCAATTAAGCCATCTCCGTTAAGAATAATTATTCTTCTACCTGAACGTTTTATCAATCTATTATCCTCAAGAAATCTAAATTTTCTAGAAAGAGTTTCAGGGGTAGTTCCTATATATCGCGCGATATCAATCATCTTCATAGGTAAACTGAACCGATAATCGTTCGCTACTTTTGACAGATCCAAGAGGTAGTTCGCTAAACGTTGCTCAACACGCTCCATAGATAAAATATGGGCCTGCTTCTCTACTTGAATCATCTTTTGCGCACTTAATTCAAATAATTTAAGAGCTATTTGTGGATTACTAAGCATTACTTGATCAAAAGCTTGTTTACTTAATCTACAAATTTCAGTTGTTTCAAGAGTTTTACCAAAAAGAGATTCATTTTTAATACCGAACAACTGATTCTCACCCTCATATCCACCTGGTTCAACAACCCGTAAAAGCTGTTCATCACCATTTGTAGACAGTTGGAATACTTTCATACTTCCGAGAGCCACGATATCCAGATTTTCATCTCCTGGTCTAAAAACAATTTCATTTTTTTTAAATTTTTTGTGTTGTGCCAATCTATTAATTTTAATCTGTTCATCTTCTGACAGATAATTGAATAATGGTACAAGTGTCACACAAATATGTTGAACCATGGATAGCCTCTTTCTAATTGATAAAACCTATTCTTGAGATAATTCATCAATTTGTTTTAATAGCTGATAAGTTTTAGTAAGTGTCTCACAAGCATCATCTGGAATTGTATAATCTTTTGTAAGAGATCTTAGTTCTGAAAATTCATTTGATAGGTCCAAATTATTATTCCTAATTTTATGTTGAATTGTTTCATAAACTTTGCGAACATCAAAGACTTCTGGATGATTTTTCCCATGAGCTTTTGTAATAGCATTTGTATATAGATCAAGCATCTCATCATTTGCTTCAAAAAATTGTTTTACCATTGTAACTTTCTCCTGTTATTTTTCTGATACTTTTAGGACATCATAGCCAATTGCTTGCACTGCCTTCACAATTTCATTAATGTTTATCACACTAGCGTCAAAATTTACTTTTGCCTTACTGGCATTGAATAGAACTTTGACACTTTCCTTATCGACACCTGTTACACTTTTAATGGCTCCCTCAATTTTTTGCATACATGTTGGACAAGCCAGTGTTTCAAGCTGTAGTATAGCTTTTTTCATCATTTTTACTCCCTTTCTTTATTATATCTTTAGTATAGTACGATATTTAGAATAAAAAATTGATTTCTATCAAGAATCTCTATTTTCTTTTATATTTTAAAAGCCTCATAGCATTCAAAATAACTACGAGAATGCTACCTTCATGAACAAACATGCCAATTGCCATATTCATCCACGAACTTGAGAGAACGCTGATAAGAAGAACTACTACGACTAGCAATGCAATGAAGATATTTTCAATCATATTACGTCGTGTAGCTTTAGCCAATCCAATCGCATGAGGGATTCTGTGAAAATCCGAATTCATCAAAACAACATTTGAAGTTTCAATGGCAACATCTGTACCGTTTCCCATGGCAATTCCAATATCTGCTAAGGCCAATGATGGGCTATCATTAATACCATCTCCGACAAATGCTACTATTTCTCCACTTGCCTGACGTTTTCTCACAAATTCTGCCTTGTCTTCTGGCAGTAGATGACCATAAGCCTCGGTTAAGCCTAATTGATTAGTAACTAAATCAACTGTGCCTTGATTATCTCCAGATAATAGAATGAGATTTTTTACTCCCATATTCTTAAGCGTCTCTAAATCCTCCTTGACCCCTTGTCTAATCTGGTCGCGAATTCCTACAACAAGAGCTATTTGTCCATCAATAGCAGTTAGGACAATTGAATTCCCTTCTGCTTCCATCCCTGCTATGTCGCTCTTCATCTGGTTAGTGAAAGGAATATTATATTGATTCATCAAATAAGAGTTCCCAACGAGAACTTGGTGATTTTGAATACGAGCAACAACTCCCCCACCTTGAACGACCTCTGTTGAGTCAATTACCCCTACTACAGAACCTGAGTAATAGTTCACAATTGCTTTCGCGAGCGGATGATCTGATTCTCTCTCAACACTAGCCAGTAAGCTCTCAGCAAGACTCCTATCACTGCTATAATAGATTGTCTGTGCAACCTGAGGGTTACCATAAGTTAATGTTCCTGTTTTATCAAATAACATTGTATCAACTTTACTAAAGTTTGTAATGACATCACTACCCTTAAATAAAATGCCATGTCGTGCGCCGTTTCCAATTCCTGATACATTTGAAACTGGTACGCCAATAACCAGTGCACCAGGACATCCAAGAACCAAAATAGTAACGGCTAACTCAATATTGCGGCTAATAAGCCAAACAATAATCGCTAACACTAAAACTAAAGGAGTATAGTATTTTGAAAATTGGTCAATAAATCTCTCAGCTTTTGACTTGCTGTCCTGTGCTTCTTCTACTAATTCAATAATTTTCCCAAAAGTTGTATCTTCCCCAATCTTCTCAGTACGTATTTGTATAGTACCATTTTCAAGAATGGTACCAGCAAAAACTTTATCTCTTAAACCTTTAGAGACTGGGATAGATTCGCCCGTAATACTTGCTTCATTTGCAGTGCCAGAGCCAAATATCACTTCACCGTCAACTGGAATCTTTCCACCAGTTTTTACTAAAAGAATATCTTCTTCATTAACTTCTTCAACTGACACCTCTTCAAAGTCACCATTGTGTAGTTTACGAAAAGTAGTCTCTGGTACCATCTCCACGAGATTCTTAATCGCAGAACGTGTCTTGGCTAATGTTCTTTGTTCTAAGTATGCACCAAATAAGAAAAGAAAAGCTACAATAGCTGATTCTTCAAACTCTTTAATAACAAATGCCCCTAAAATAGCAAGAGTTACTAAGAGATCGATGCTAATTACCTTAACTCTAAGAGCTTGATAGGCTTGAACAAAAATTGGTAAACCACCAACTAATGAAGCTACAAACAGTAGATAAGCTGAGCCCTGCTCACTACTAAAAACCCATTTGGATGAAAAAGCAAGTATAATAAGAATACCAGTTATTGCTGTCAACCAATTCCGATAACGTGATAACCATTTTTGCATAATTTCTACCTCCTTTATTATATCCAGTATAACCGAGCATAGAAATATAATAATTGATTTATATCAAGTTTTAAAAACACTGGTGTTGAGTAGCTTTCATATAAATATTAGTTTTTAATCTTATTTAAAAACACTATTTTGTGTTTTGAATGAAGTAAATCAATAGTTGTAAAATACGAAGTCAAACTTACGTTTCATGATTGTCCCTCCAACACTAACAGACCAACATTTCCCATGTCATCAAACTGGATTAAGCCAGACTCTTCCATTTCAACAACAATCCTCTTTGCGTTCTCGATATCAATTCTCATGATAGCCATGAGATGACACATCACAATTTGTCGTGATGACTGTTCATTCTTTTGCATGATTTTCCTCCTGAAAATAAAAAAAGCGAGAACACTTATTAAAATGTTCTCGAGAAATTCTAAGCACCAAAAATTGATTATTTTTGCGTATTATTGCTTAACACTATGCCCTTTCCATTATAGCTTAAATAATAATCCCTTGACAGTGGTCAAGTTCATGTTGAATGATTTGTGCCGGCCAATCTTTAAAGGTTTGTACCCGTGCTTCAAAATTTTCATTTAAAAATTCCACCGTAATCTCATGATAACGTTTGGTCGGTCTTTGACCCTTTAAAGATAAACAACCTTCCATGGTATTAAAAGCACCCGACTTGGCGGTAATCCGTGGATTAACCATAATTAAATCAAGCATGGGCGCAATGGAGGCAATGATAATCTTTTTATTCACACCAATCATATTGGCCGCCATCCCAACGCATTCCTGGCGATGAACCGCCAAGGTATCCTTTAAATCTTGAATTACTTGGCGGTCTGCTGGGGTCGCCTTTGCAGCTTTTTGGCTTAAGAAAAGTTGATCTCGATTGATTGCTTGTACCGTCATTTTAATCTTCCTTTTTATAAACTTGCATATAGCTCCCGGCGCTTTGAGCGAGACAAGCAACCATATCAGCTTGACTCCATTCACTAACCGGGGTGAAGCGATAAGTCACCGTATATTTATTTTCCTGGCGCCGAATCTCTGAAATTTCGTTCACTTGAACCCAAATTCCCGTGCTGTCATCCTTAACAATGTCCCCCACCTGTAAGACATTTCGTCCAAAATCATAAAGGTTGTATTCTAATGTCGTGGTAGTTTCCATATAATCTCGGGAATAATCTGGGGTGCCATAAACTTGTGCTAAACATTCATAAATTACCCTTTGGTTTTCCGGTGTTGTCACTAAAAGAGGAAAAGCTCGTAAAATATTGATGATTACCATATTTTTACCATCCTTTTGCACCAAATCCCCCACCTGGACCACTCGGCTACTTGGATAATTCAAACGAATTTTTCTTAACATTTTCCCACCCCCAAAAAGTGCTAATTTTGACTTAGTTTAATTATAGCATGTTTAACAGCTAAAATTTTAATCAAAATATCTAAAATTTTAAAAACTACATTGACATCATGTCACCAAAGAGATAGAATACAATCAAAGAAATGACAAGTCGTCATCAAAGGAGGAAAATCTTATGTTTCTAGCTTTTAATGAACTCAAGCATGAAAAGTTACGCTACGGACTGGTCATCGCCATGATCACCCTCCTAGCTTACTTAATTTTTATCATGACCAGCTTAGCCTTAGGCTTGGCCAATGAAAATACCGATGCTCTTTATTCTTGGCATGTCAAAAGTGGGGTCTTAAATAAAAGTGCTGACGTTAACTTACGCCAATCCCTCTTAACCAAAGCCCAAGTTGATGCCTTAACCAAGGGTAAAGATAATGCTGCTATGGCCGAAACCTCAGTAGTTCTGACTGGTAAAGGCGCTGATAAGGAGGCCGTGACTTTTGTTGGTCTACGTGAAAATCAATTTATCGCCAAAGATATGGAACTTACTACAGGTAAAAAAGTCCATCGTAAGTATCAAGTTGTTCTCGATGATTCCTTACAAGCCAAGGGCTATAAGTTAAATCAAAAAATCCGCCTTAATTCTAGTGATCATGCTTACACTATTGTAGGTTTTACTCACAAAGCTAAATTAAACATTGTCCCTGTTGTTTACGGAACCATCCCCGCTTGGCAAGAACTAAGCCAAGTTGGTCCCCGTTTCGCAGCCAGTGGTGTCTTCTCTAAAAATGACTCCATTAAAACCACTGATAAAGCGCTTAAATCTTACTCATTAACTGATATTATCGATAAGTTACCTGGTTACTCTGCTCAAAATACTACCTTTTATTTCATGATTGGTTTCTTAATGATTATCTCCTTGATTATCATTGCCGTCTTCTTGTACATTGTCACCCTACAAAAACTACCTAACTACGCCGTCTTACGTGCACAAGGAGTACCTAACCGCTTCTTAATCAACGCAACTTTGGCTCAATCTTTCCTTTTAACTGCTAGTGGGGTAGTTATCGCCTTGATTTTTATCACCATCACCGGTTATGCCTTACCCGAATCTGTACCGATGACTGTCGACCCTGTTATTACTAGCTTAGTAAGCATTGGCCTAATTCTTATGTCCATTCTGGGGGCTCTCATTCCAATGCGTATGGTAACTAAAGTCGACCCGGTTTCAGTGATTGGAGGATAAACTTATGACAACAAGTATTAAATTAACTAACATTAATAAATATTTTGGACAAGGAATTGCTAAGGTCCATGTCTTAAAAGACCTTAACTTTAGCGCTCAAGCTGGCGAACTCATCTTAATTCTCGGACCATCTGGTTCGGGAAAGAGTACCTTTTTAACCATTGCCGGGGGGTTACAAACCCCAACTTCTGGGCAAGTTGCTATTGAAGAGCAAGAAATCGCCAACCTTAAAGGTAAACAGCGTGAACAACTTCGTCTTAATAAAATTGGTTTCATCTTACAAGCCTATAACCTGGTACCATATCTTACCGTAGCCCAACAATTTTCTTTAGTCGATAAAGTCAAAAAAACACCTAATATTGATGCTCAAGCTTTCCAAAATATCCTTGTTCAATTAGACATCCAAAATCTCTTGCACATGTATCCTGACCATTTATCTGGAGGACAAAAACAAAGAGTTGCTATTGCACGAGCCCTTTATGCGAATCCCGAAATTATCCTAGCTGACGAACCCACAGCAGCTTTAGACTCCCAGCGCGTGACAGAAGTTGGTAATTTGCTGTCTGATTTAGCTCACCAACAAAACAAGGCTATCATTGTAGTCACACACGATATTCGGGTGGAAAAGTTTGCTGATAAAATTTACGAACTTCAAGATGGGATGTTAGTCGAAAAACAAAAATAAAAGTTTTTTAACATAATAGTCGAGATTAATTAAGACTTTTTTGCTTAGAATATTCAGGACAAATTCCTTCGTGATAACCTAATAACTGAAAATAAAGGGGAATTTTCCTCACTAACATGCGGTAAATTTCACACAAATTACTTGTTTCTCAAGCTTAAACCCTTTAAAATAACTAATGATAACCTTAACTGGAGGTAGATACATGCCTAGCCAAACGTTTATGAATTTACCCGCTGAAAAAAAAGCCCGGATTACCCAAGCCCTTTTAAATGAATACAGTCGTCAACCTCTAGCGCAAGCGCAAGTTACTCCGATTGTTAAAGACGCGCAAATCGCTCGAGGTGCCTTTTACAAGTATTTTGAAGACCAAAAAGATGCCTACAATTATCTTTATCAAGAAGTTCTCAAAGAAGTCCATAATGACACTCCGCGAATTATGTTGACTGCAGATACGGTTGCACTTTTTGTTAACCAAACTGCCAAATTTCTAAGCCAGGCCTCTAACAGTCAATATCGCGAACTTATCAAAATGCATATCATCTATAATGCAGCCTTTTTAAATCAAAAACCTATGCCTATTGAAGTTCCACCCAAAATGTGGGCTGTGGCTAGTCTCTGTCACCAAACGATTCACGATGTTTTTTTAAATCCCGAATGCCAAGACGACGCCTTAAAACGCTTACAGACTAGTCTTGAAGCTTTAGTTTAAACTAAAAATCCTTCCCTGAAATGAGGAAGGATTTTTCTTCGCTTTTTAGTTAACGTGTACCGCAAAGGATGGTTGGTAATATGGAGAAATTGACTTGGTTGAAGATAATTCACCAAAATCATGAGCAGCCATGTATTGATTATTGCCTGTATAAATTCCTACATGGTAGGCATCACCGTAATTCCCCCAGAATAAGAGGTCACCTGCTTGGGCTTGGGAAACATCAATTTTGGTCCCAGCATATTGTTGCTGGTAAGTTGTCCGTCCAATATCTTTACCATATTGGTTGTAAACATACTGGGTTAAACCTGAGCAGTCAAAACCTGATGTCGTTGATCCACCCCAAACATAAGGAATTCCCGATAAAGTTTGGGCATAGCTTGCAATTGCTGATCCATCAGCACTAGTAGATGTCGCAGCTTGAGGTTGGGTGCTGGTTGCTTGCGTATTTGTCTCAGAACTTGCTTGGTAACTACTTTGCGCACTCGTTTCGGCTATTGGAGTTTGGTAAGAATTTTGTACTTCAGTTGCAGCCGCTGGTTCCTGGTAGGAACTGGCATAAGCTTGAGCTTGTACCCCGTAGTTGTTAGCTTCAACTTGAGTATTAGTATCCACCTGACTAGTAGCATTAGAAGCTACTACTTGATTGCTTGTAGTATTATCAGCGGTTTGTGCAATCGATGCGACACTAACTTCTTGAGTTTCAGGTGCGGTAGATGAGGCCGCAGCCACAACTGGTGCTTCTGCTTGACTACTTGTTGTAGCACTATTAGCAACTTTGGTATTTTCAGCTTGAGGCGAAACTTCTGTCGTTGCTGCACTTTCGGTTGAACTTGCCGAGGTTACAGGTTCTTGTGAAGTCTCTGCGGTCGTATTCACAGTAGATGTTGTAGCCACTGGAGCGCTTGTTTGAACATCAGTCGTAACTGCTGACGCTTGGCTCGCAACAGCTTCATTTGTGGTATCCGTATCCACACCAGATGTTGTAGCCACTGGAGCGCTTGTTTGAACATCAGTCGTAACTGCTGACGCTTGGCTTGCAACAGCTTCATTTGTGGTATCCGTATCCACACCAGATGTTGTAGCCACTGGAGCGCTTGTTTGAACATCAGTCGTAACTGCTGACGCTTGGCTCGCAGCGAGGGTTGCTTGCGCTGCTATAGCAGTGGCTTCGCCACTAACTTTTAAAGTTGCCCCTACTTGTAAGATAAAGGCATCAGCCGGCATGTTGTTCAAACGACGTAACTCATCAACAGTAGTATGATACTTCTGGGCTAAATCCCATAAGGTATCACCCGTTTGGATGACAACACTTTTTTCATTTGCGGAAGTCTTTTGATTTTGGCCTTGCTCATTATCCGCAATTTTTAATTCTTGGCCCACGTAAATTAAAGATGTATTCTTGTCAATCTTATTATCACTTTGAAGCTTATCCATTGATACACCGTATTTTTGCGACAATGTCCAAATAGTATCATTTTGAACAACCTTGTGGATAGAATCAGCTTGGACTGCCACACTAGTACCAGCTAAAGCGGCTCCAGCAGCACCCACCGTACCTAATAACGCAGCTTTCTTTGACTTATTCAATAAAATCCCCTCTATTCTTCTTCAGTTATATTTTCCTTACTTTTTCAGATACATTCTCAAATATAATTCAATACCCTTATTTTATGCCATACAAACGAATAATTTCAAGTTAAAATCACAATCTGTTCACTATTTTACCCAAATTACCAATGTCTTAAACTTTTCTTAAAACAAACCATCTTGATTATACACATTTTTACTCAGATAAATACTTTTTCCTTTCTCACCAAATAATCCTTGATATTTATGGTCTTATTTGCACATACTTAATTTTAAATTACAATTATAAGCACACTCAACCATGAATATACATTTTATAAAAATACAAAAGCATGACTTCCATTTAATATATTACATTTTAATGACAAGATTTTAGATATTAGTATTAGCCCCTAAGAATTATTCGTCCATAACTTACGAAGACTTTCATTTCTAATTTTCACAACAATTACCTCAGAATCTCGGACACTTTAGTCATAATTACTTGTAATTTTTGTTGCCTGTCGACTCATTACTTAACTTTTCAAATTTTTAGTTCCGATTTTTATTTGTGAATTTTTTTATTCGTGGTAAAATAAAATTAAAGAAAACGCTAACAAAAGAGGTGGAACTTATGACTGCAGAAATTAACAACACGCCCAACTTAATTTTAAACACCATTGCTTTAGATATTGCGGATAATTTACTGCGAGCTTTAGAAAATGGAGTTTCCTATAATCTAATGGATCAAGACATCCAAGAATTGAAACATATTCTCCAAAAAGCCACCCAGGAAGCCGTCAGCTACGCCCCTAGTCACTTAGACTTAGATGCCGCCGAAGAACTTCTCGATGCCTTAGACCAAGGAGCTTCTATCGCTCACCTCAACTACATCGAACTGGAAAAACTTAAAACAATTTTAGAAAAAGTAGATGATTTTTAAAAGACGGCGCATCGCACCGCCTTTTTATATTTTTTGTCCTAAAAGCAAGCCAACATATGCTAATAAGATGCCACCACCATAGGAAATTAAGGCGTAACAAACAAATAGCCAGTAATAACGACTATGAAACAACGTCCAAAGTTCTGTATTAAACGTTGAAAAAGTAGTATAACCACCTAAAAGTCCTGTTCCTAAAAAGAGACTCACCAGCTGATTAACTTGCCAACCAAGTAAGAAACCTAAAATCAAAGCCCCACTTAAATTAACTACAAGCGTCGCCCATGGAAAAGTTCCCGGCCACTTTGCTTTAATTCCAAGAGTTAAACTATAGCGTAACATCGCCCCCAGACCTGCACCTAGTCCCACCCAAAAATAATCCACTTACATAACCTTCTTTACTAAAAAATACGCTAGCATAACCGCTAAAAAACCCAAACCTGCATTCATACTTAAATAGCACACTGCACTTAGCTTCTGACTGGTTAGTAACATTTTTACCAATTCACTACTAAAAGTTGAAAAAGTCGTAAAGGCTCCGACAAATCCGGTTCCTAAGCCTACATTTAGCCAAGGACGTAGGTGACCAGCTTCGATTACTGCATAAGTAAAAAGAGCTAATAGAAAACATCCCAAGAGATTAGCTACCAAGGTCCCACCTTGATCAAAATATTGATGTAAGCCATACCGCGCCATTCCGCCAAAAAAGGCGAAACCTCCCACACTTAAGAAATTTTTAAAGCTCACAGCATTCACCTCAAATTCTTCTTATATTTTATCTAGATATGCTTCAATTGTAGCCAATACTCCTTCTGCTTCATTACTAGCAATTACCTGATTAGCAACAGCTTTAACTGCTGACTTGGCATTTTTCATGGCATAAGCTTGACCAGCGAAACGCATCATTTCCAGGTCGTTGACATCATCACCAAAAACCATAAGCTGGTCTTGACTTAAACCATAGTGCTTTAACAACTGTTCTAACCCCCAAGCTTTATGATAGCCCTCCTTGATAAAGTCAATGGCACCATAACCACTCGGCGTCGCCTTTAATGTCAAAGTCCTCTGATTATTGTATTCCGCTGAAATCGCCTCTACGGATGTCACCGGCACAATTGCCGTCATTTTAAAAATTTCTTCATCAATTGGAATTTGACTAAAGTCTGCTAAACTTTGTCCTTTTTTAAATAATTCAACCAACTTAGTAGGCATTGTTTCTAAGCTAGGATAATTAGCAATTTTACCGCGATAGTAAAGGCCTTTAGCTCCTGCTGCCAATAAGAAAGCTTCCGGCTTATCTACAAAGAAAGCTTCAAAATCGGCAATTTCTTGAGCGTTCAACTTAGGGTCTGCCACAACTTTCCCTTGGGCAAGGACATAAGCACCATTTTCTACCACATAATCCAAACGTGAACTTAAATCCCCAAAGATATCTTCTACCATCCACAACGAGCGTCCACTGGCCACTGCAAAATGAATGCCCTCTTGTTCTAGCCGATCCAAAAGTTTTGTGAATCGTTCGTGATTATAGGTACCATCTGCTTTTAAGAAGGTCATATCCATATCGGAAGCAATTAATTTAATCTCAGACATTTTTCTTTCCACCAATCATTTCAGTTTACCCTTTTTATTATAAGCTTTTTCATAGCCAACGTCTTGTCTCATTTTAAGAAAATTTAATTTTATCTTTTCTTGTGCATGATAAATGCGATATAATTAAAAGCAAATTTGACGATTACAATTCGGGAAGTGATTTTATGGCTCTTAGCGATATGGCACTAGCTAGTAATGAAAAACGCCAACAAAGAATTATGCTCCTCCGTCAGGGATTCAACGAGGAGCGTTACCAATCCATCTCCCAAGCAGCAGCTTATTTTCACTACACTTACCAAACAGTTGCTAAATGGGCAAAGGATGGCGATATCCCCCTCTTAGACCTCCACGGACGTCCCGTTGTCCCAGTCACCGATGCCAATCAAGCCCAAGTTAATCTAGACCGGCGACTAGCTAATATCAATAAACTCAGTAACCTTTTTAACCAAAGAAAAGTTGTCACTGTGGCCGCCGCTGCTAAAGAATTTAAATACTCACCTCAAACCATTGCCAGCTGGGCCGTCCAAGGTGACATTCCTCTCCTCCAAGAAGACGGTACCACCGTGGTGGCAGTTAATGACGATAACCTGCCAGCTTGGCTTGATGATGATTATTTGGCGGCTATTGAACATCAGTAAAAAATACAGCTCTTCTCGGGCTGTATTTTTTATCTATTTTACAAATTTAACAAAATCATCCATACTTAATTTTTCTTGCGGACGCTTGGGATCATTTAAGCGGTAGCCTAAAGACATCATCAGACAAGCACTTTCCTTGGCGCTATCAATCAAGCCTTGTTCTACTAAAACTTGGTTAACTTCAGCTCGATTAAAGCCTTCAATCGCACATGAATCAATCCCAATCGCAGAAGCCGCTGACATCATCATCCCCATGGCGATATAGGTTTGCTTGGCCGCCCAGTCAAAGAAACCACGCGCATCATCATAAGGAATTTCCATATCATTCAATTGAAAACTACGATAGCGTGCCGTTGCCTTATCCATTTGAGCTTGATTGAAGCCTCGGGAAGTAAAGAGTTCTTGAATAGCAGGCTGGTCATAACGCACTTCTTTTTGCGCCACAAAGACAATAAATTTGTCAGCCGCATGCTCAATTGACTTTTGTGCACCCCAGGCATGTTGCCGCACTTGATCCCACTTGGCATCATTTTCAAAGACCAGGACGCGCCAATCTAAAAGTCCAATCGAAGAAGGACTCATGCGCCCTACTTCCAAAATATAGTTCAAATCAGCTTCGCTTACAGCTTGTGCCCGATATTCACGAATAGCCCGTCGAAAATGCGTCCCTTTTAATATTGCTGTTTGAATTGCTGCTTTATCCATCAAATCATCCTTCATTTTTTCTGTCATTATAGCACAAAAAAAGCTATTCAGACACTAAGTGACCTACTCGACATCAAAGATACTAAGTTTCTAGAACCTCTTACGAGATTCCGACTTCTCCAGTAACATATTAGGGTGTCTTTATCCTAATACTATTTCAACTAAGCAAACCCAGACAGTACCGCTGCTAACATGTCACCATACCAATTAAGGTTGGAAGGTGGGTCTGTACCAAAAAGTTATTCTAGATAATTTCTACAAGATTGTTCTCATCTAAAAACGGATATTTAGCACGCTGTTTCAATACAGCGTGTTTTTTTACATCCAAAGACCAATCTCTGATATTATATGTTGCATTCAGATCTCTATTTGTTGCGTCTACCCATAATCTCTTGTGTTCCCAGGTATCTATATGGTTCAAGTTATTTAAGGAGGGCGGACTGGAGGCCTTGAAACCGAAGAAGAAAGGTAGGCCAAGTAAGGTGTCAAAGACAAGTAAGAAGAATACCCGTAAAATGTTAAAGAAGGAAAGCGACGAAATGGAGGCGTCAAAACAAGAACTCCGTCAAGTTAAGATGGAGCGTGATATCTTAAAAAAATCACTGACCCTGTTCGGACCCTCAAAGCCAAAGATAAGACGGTAATTGTGGATCAGAAGAGCTTGCCCAAAAATAAACGATATGGGATTGGTGAGCTTCTGAGAATGGTTGACTTAAAGCGCGCAACTTACTACGATGAACGTAAACGCATTGCCAACAAAATTGATAAGTACGCAGACATCAAGCTAATAATCAAGGAAATAGCGGAAAAAGGCAAGTGGATGGGAAATTACACATACGGCTACCGCCGTATACTGCCACTCCTCCAAGAGGCGGGTTACCATATGGCTGAAGCGACCTTACGTCGCTTAATGAGCGAATTAGGCGTCCAACCGGCGATGTATAATCGCCGTAAGAATGACCACTATTCTTCTTATAAAGGTACAATTGGTAAAGTGGCTCAAAATCTACTGAATCAAACATTTGATACCACTATTCCCTACACCGTCCTTCATACTGGCGTTTCACAGATACGTTTAGGCAATTCTACTTGGGCCTATATGTCAATCATCTTGGACCAGGCTACTAAAGAGGTTTTAGCTGCTTCTATTAGCCAAAGTCCAAATAAACTGCTGATTTCGGACACGTTAAAACAACTTGAAGACAAACTTCCTGAAGGTGTTAATCCCATTATTCACTCTGACCAAGGTTGGCACTATCAATTGGACTACTATCGTGAAAAGATTGATTCATTGGGTTTAATCCAAAATATGTCCCGCAAGGGAAATTATTTAGATAATGCCCCTATGGAGAGTTTTTCCCACCTTCTCAAAATCGAATCGCTACCTAAAATCAGGAGCTGTAAGGACATAGCTGAGTTCACATGTCTCTTCAGAAAGTATATCAATTGGTATAATAACGACCGAATTTCGAACAAAACAAAAAACATGAGTCCAGTTGATTTCCGAACTCATGCTTTAGCTACTTAAAATATATTATGTTTTTGTCTAACTTTTTTGTTGCACTTCAAACCAAATTCGAATTCTTAGATTGATTAAAAATTGTTAAATACAGCGATTCGTAAAGAACAACAAAAAGACCATTTAGCATATAATTTATACTAAACAGTCCTGAAATTCGTTATATAGCTTTGTGTGAGGTGTGCAGAAATCTCAAAAGGCTACTACTGCATCCTCTAGCTTAGCGTGTTATAAAGCGCTAGAAACGTTGATATTGCTTAATCTTAAAGGGCGTTTGAAACACCGTGGTAAACGATACCGCGACGTGAGTCAACAGTTACGACTTCACCATCAGCAACCAATGAAGTTGCATCAGCAGCACCAACTACAACAGGAATACCCATTGAGATACCAACAACAGCTGCGTGTGAAGTTAAGCCACCGTTTTCAACGATTAAAGCAGCTGATTTTTCAATAGCTGGAAGGTAATCCTTGTCAGTTGACTTAACAACTAAGATACCACCTTCAACAGCTTTTTCATTTGCTTCTGCTGCTGAGTTAGCGATAACTGCCTTACCTACAACAGTTTCGTCACCAACACCTTGGCCTTCAACTAATTTTGAACCAATTAATTGAATTTTCATGATGTTAGTAGTACCTTCTTCACCAACTGGTACACCAGCTGTGATTAAGATTAAGTCACCTTCCTTAGCAAGGCCAGACTTCTTAGCTTCTTCAGTTGCTACCGCAAACATTTCATCAGTTGAAGCAGGAGCTTCAGCTAAAACAGGTTGTACACCCCAGTTAATAGTTAAACCACGACGAGTCTTGTCATCGAAAGTAACTGCCAAGATGTCAGCATCTGGACGGTACTTGGAAATCATTCGTGCAGTGTGACCAGACTTAGTTGCAGCCACAATAACCTTAATATTCAAGTTGTTTGCTGCTTCAGCAACGGCACGACCGATAGCTTCAGTCACATCAGTCTTGTCGAATTGGTTTAAATCAAAGTTACGGTGTGCACGTAAAGCATTTTCTGCCTTGACGTCAATACGAGCCATAGTAGCAACAGCTTCTACTGGGTAGTCACCGTTTGCTGATTCACCAGATAACATAGTAGCATCTGTACCATCGAATACGGCGTTAGCAACGTCAGAAGCTTCGGCACGTGTAGGACGTGGGTTTTCTTGCATTGAGTCAAGCATTTGTGTAGCAGTAATCACTGGCTTACCAAGAGCGTTACACTTCTTGATTAAGCTCTTTTGTACCATTGGTACGTTTTCTGCTGGAATTTCAACCCCCATATCACCACGAGCGATCATCAAACCATCAGAAACTTTGATAATTTCATCAAAGTTATCAATACCTTCTTGTGATTCAATCTTAGGGAAAATTTGAACATGGTTCATGTTCTTTTCTTCTAATAATTCACGAATATCTAAAACATCTTGTGGCTTACGTACAAATGAAGCAGCAATAAAGTTAATTTGGTTGTCTAAACCAAAACGAATATCATCAGCATCTTTTTCAGTAATACCAGGTAAGTTAATAGAAACACCAGGAGCGTTAACACCCTTACGTGAACCCAAAGTACCTTCGTTTAAGACTTTACATACAAGTTCGCGGTTAGCTTCATCCTTTTCAGTGATTTCCATGTCAATCAAGCCATCATCAAATAAAACGTGACCACCAACATGAACATCATCATATAAGCCTGGGTAAGTAACTGCAATCTTTTCTTGGCTACCTTTCAATGATTCGTCCATTGAGATACGAACTACATCACCGATAGCAAAGTGTAATTTACCAGTTTCAGTGTCTTGTACAGTAGTACGGATTTCCGCACCCTTTGTATCAAGCATAATACCAACAACCTTGCCAGTCTTCTTTTCGGCTTCACGCACGAGGTTGATACGGCCCATGTGTTCTTCGTGGTCCCCGTGTGAGAAGTTGAAACGGAATACGTTTGCGCCGGCTTCGATTAAGTTAACAATTGTATCTAAATCTGAACTGGCTGGTCCAAGTGTACTTACGATCTTGGTTTTTTTCATGAGTAAAATCTCTCCTTTAGAGTTTTTGTGATAAGTTCTACGCTTTTAGCAAGTGGATTAGAAACGAAGACGGTCGTTTAAATCTGCAAGCGAAACGTCTGTCTTGTGTTTGTGATTTTCCAAAGTATCGATGATGTCATGTGCTTCAGGTTTGCCATCGCGGATACCAACCGCCATACCACCCTTACCTTCTAAGAGAAGTTGCACTGCGTAATCACCTAATTGACTAGCAATGACACGGTCTTTAGCAGTAGGAACCCCACCACGTTGTACGTGAGCCAAAGTTACAGCACGGGAATCAAAGTCACCGTACTTATCAAGTTCTGCTTTGAATTCTTCAGCAGACATAACTCCTTCAGCCACAACAATTAAACCGTTGTCCTTACCATTTTTGCGGTTTTCAGTTAACTTGTTAGCAATTGCCTTGATATCATATTCACGTTCAGGAATAACAATGGCATCTGCGTCTGCCGCAATCCCTGACCATAATGCGATGTCACCAGCGCCACGGCCCATTACTTCCACCACGAAGATACGTTGGTGAGAACGAGCAGTATCGTTGATTCGGTCTAAGGCATCAGTTGCTACGTTCACAGCTGTATCAAAACCAATTGTAAAATCAGTTCCTGGAATATCGTTATCAATAGTACCGGGAACCCCAATTGAGTTAAAGCCGTGCTTAGTTAACTTCATGGCACCGTGGTATGAACCATCGCCACCAATCACAACTAAAGCATCAATGCCTAATTTCTTAAGCATTTCAATCGCCTTGAGTTGTGTTTCTTCTTCTGCAAATTCTGGGAAACGTGCAGAGCGAAGAATTGTCCCCCCACGATTAATAATACCGTCGAGGTCTGCCAAAGAGTCCATCTTGAAGACGTTACCTTCAACAAGGCCTTTGTAACCTAGGTTAATCCCGTAGGCTTCAAGACCAGCATGCATTGCTGAACGTGCGATTGCACGAACGGCTGCGTTCATACCTTGGGAATCGCCACCACTAGTTAAAATACCAATGCGTTTCATTTCTTCACCTCAAGTTTAAATTCAGTAGTAACTACATCCTCCACCAATTATATTACCACTTTTGTATAAAAATGTCTTGTAAAAAGAGGATTTTCTAATGGTATTTTCAAAAATTTTCATCTATTTTAAAACCACATTTTCATCACCCAGTAAAAAGGTAAGTTCTTCTTTAATCTTAGTATCTTTGCGCAACCAATATTGCCGGCCTAGTAAGGTCTTGCTACCTTTGGCTAAATCGTAAACCACTACCGGTGTTTGCCCCTTATAGTGTTGCAAAATCGCTAGTACTTTGGTTTTCAAAGCCCGATCCACATGTTCATCAAAACGTAAATACCAACATTGAGTTTCTAGTTTTCGGGCGGGATACATTTTATTAACAATCAAATTCATTTGATCATTACGCCATTGGGGTTTAACTTCCATTAACCAAACTTTACCATTTTCATTATTAATTTCATGACTGAAAAGTTCATATTCCCTAGCAAAAATAATCGCTTCTAATTGCAAGTTTTGATCAGCTACCGTTAGAAAAGCCATCTTACGATGGTTTTTATCAGTAATTTCACGTATTCCTTGCAGATAAACTAGAACCTTAGCTGGCTGATTGGCTTGTAACTTAATCAGTGGAACAGTATGTTCTACTATAGCTAACTGACGATACTTATCGAGCGGATGGTGAGAAATGTAGGCCCCCAAAACTTCGGCTTCTTTCAATAATAATTCATCGGCTTCTAGCCGGTCTGTATCTGCGAGTTTAAGGCTTTTTTTTGGTGTTAGTAATTTAGCTAGAAGCTCATTTTGTCCAGAAAACTTCTGCTTTTCCAATAAGGTTTCAATTTTTTGCAAAACCTTATTACGGTCATTTTCAAAATCATCAAAGACTCCAGCGTAAATTAATGGTAAAATCATTTCTTTTTTTACCCACTTATCACTAATTCTTTGGGTAAAATCTGCAATACTTTGAAAATTACCAGCCCTTTTCCTTTCCTGTAAAATTTCCGTAACTAAATCCCGTCGGACTCCTTTGATATTACCAAGCCCATAATAAATAGTTTGCCCCAATAAAATATGACTATAAGCGCTGTGATTGAGCGCTGGTAGGTGAATTTTAATCTGTCTTTCCTTAGCTTCTTGGATGAAGGCCGCTGTTTTTTGACTATCACCAGCCACCTTATTTAAGAGTGCCGCAAAGAAAGCTGCCGGATAATGAACTTTAATATAAGCAAGTTCAAAAGCCATCTTGGAGTAAGCAACAGCATGTGAACGATTGAAACCATAATTTCCAAAGCGAGCAATAAAATCAGCGGTTTGCTGAGCAATTTCTTGACTATAACCTTGCCTAAGGGCTCCCTGTATAAAAAGATTCTGTAAATTAGTGATAGCAACGTGGTCTTTTTTAGACATAGCCCGCCGCAAGTTATCGGCCTGTCCAAGAGTCAAGCCCCCCATAGTTGTAGCAACCTGCATAACTTGTTCTTGATAAACCATGATGCCATAAGTGGGATTTAAAATCGGCCCCAAAACTGGCGGTAATTTTTCTGCTTGCTTTTGGCCCTGCTTTCTTTGCACGAACTCCGGAATATTTTGCATAGGTCCCGGCCGGTAGAGGGCATTGACCGCAACCACATCTTCAAAACTGCTTGGCGCAACTTGACGCAAGGCTCCACGAATCCCTCGAGAATCAAATTGGAAGATCCCGGTTGTTTGACCGCGGGCGAATAAAGCAAGGGTTTCAGAATCATCCAAAGGAATCTGACTTAATTTAACTTTATAACCGTATTCAACCAGGCGTAAGGCATTGGCTAATAGACTCAAATTGGTCAAACCCAAAAGATCAATTTTCAAAAGACCAACAGCTTCAACATCCCCTTTGGCATATTGACTCAGTAAGATGCCGTCATTACCTAATTGGACCGGCACAATTTGAGTTAAATCCTCATCACTCAAAACAATCCCGGCAGCGTGAGTAGAAAAGTGTCGCGGTAAGCCTTCCAACGCCAAAGCTGTCTGCCATAGCAATTTGAGTTTTTGACTGCTTTGAATCAAATTAGATAGAGCCACTTTTTCTTGAAAAGCCTCGCTAAGCTTTTGATTTGTCGTAAGCAACTTACTAATGCGGTCTGTTTCAGTCATAGAAAAACCCATCACACGTCCAACATCACGGATAACTTGCTTGGCTCCCAATGAACCAAAGGTAATAATTTGTGCTACATGTTGATGACCATATTTATCATGTACATAAGCAATCACCTGGTCACGACGATTATCAGGTAAGTCCAAGTCAATATCAGGCATTTGGGCACGCTCTTCATTTAAGAAACGTTCAAATAAAAGTCCGTATTGTAAGGGATCAACATCAGTGATTTTTAAAACATAAGCCACTAATGAGCCGGCCGCTGACCCCCGACCCGGGCCAAGTAAGATGTCTTGTTGGTGAGCAAAATTGGTGATGTCCCAAACAATTAAGAAATAATCCGCAAAGCCCATGCGATTAATAACTGCTAATTCATGTTGTAAACGTGCAGTATAATCGGCACGACGATGCTGCTTCCAAGCTTCCGCTTCCAAACGTACTTCAAGGCCTTGATAACAAAGTTCTGTTAGGTAATCTTTAGCCGCTTGACCTTGCGGGGTAGGATAGACCGGTAAGCGCATGGCCGGAAATTCCAAATGTAGGTCAACTTTGGCTACCAAACTTTGGTTATTTTCAAAGGCTTGACTGAGACCATTTTGTTTAAAGGCCCCTGCGTACTCAGTAACCGGGCGTAACCAATTTTTTCCGGGTTCTTTCTTTTCTAAATCTTCAGCACTTAATTTACTTCCGTCTTTAATAGCACGTAAAACCTTAACATGAAAGGCATCTTGAGCTGTTAAATAATGTACCGGAGCACCGGCAATTAATTTGACGCTAGTTTTTGCAACTTCTGCTAATAAGGTCTCTCGGTAAATCAAAGACATTTGGGGACTAACTGACACGTAAAGTTCAGTGGTATATTGATATACTTCATTTAAATAGGTCCCAACAGTCTCTGAATGACCATTATTCATGCGATTGGCAACCGGACTAGCTTCATCAGGCATAATCACGGCTAAATCTGCCAGATAAGGCGCTAATTCTCGCCAAGTTAAGGCTTCTCGTCGATCAGTTTGGGTTAACTTCAAAGATGAAAGTTGTAATAAATTTTGATAACCAGCCTGGTTTAGGGCAATAAAAAGTACGTTTTCCTTAGAACCTACAAAGTTTAGATTTAATTTTAAACCTAAAATAGGTCTAATCCCGGCCGCTTGACAGGCCTGGTAAAAAGTCAAAGCACCGTAAAGATTATCTTCATCACTTAAAGCCAAAGAACGATAACCTAGCTCTTTGCCCCGGGCCACATAGTCACTGATTTTGAGATTGCTTTCCAATAAAGTAAAAGTTGAGGTCACATCAATTGGGGTAAACATGATTTCCGCCCTCCTTTATTTTAATTTCTCTTCTATTATAACAACAAAAAGCCTTCCTGCCAAAAACAGGAAGGCTCAACTTTAAAGTTCTTGATTATTTAAAAGACCGATAAAACGCAAGCCTTTAGGGAAGAAGTTTTTGACTGTCAAGTCAACAACTTTACCAAAAGCGAAAGGTTTCTTTTCGCAAACTAATAAATACCACCCCACTGGGTGCCGTTGAGTAAGCGTCAAGGTATTGCCAGCAACATAGGCTTGCCACTCTTCTTTGGTAACCTCCAAAACCCGTTCAATTTGTTCCGGCTGTAAAGCCAAAGCTAAAGTATAACTTGGTTCAAAGCGGTTCTTCTTAAAGACTCCTAACATGATACCGGGGCGCATAAATTTTAAGCGCGAAATATCAGGCCAGTCTTTATGATACCAGTAAAGATAGTCACCTGACAAACGTAAGTCTGACTTGGAAATTTCCAATTTCAATCCCGATTTTTGAGCAAAATCTTGCCACAAATCAAACTGTTGGCCACTAAGCCCGATGTGGTTAGTTCTTTTCCCTTTGGCTTTTTTCTTTTTTTGAGGTTTAGCTGCTACTTCTGGCATCCGCGTATCAACCAACTTCGCCACAAATTGGCCTTCACCTTGAAAATGATGAAACATCATACGCACGGTCTTTGTTAAGTCGGGATTGCCATTAGCCCAATCAGGACGGCCTGCATCCATCCCTGCAAAACGTTTAATCGGCACCAGTTCTAAATAAGGATACCTTTCTAAGAGCCAGGCCACAATTTGCTCATTTTCTTCTGGGGCAAACGTACAGGTTGAGTAAACTAAAGTCCCCCCTGGTCGTAACATTTGCATAGTTTCTGTTAAGATTTCCTTCTGCAAGACCGCACATTCCGCTGGATAATCAGCATGCCAGTACTTAATAGCGTCATGATCTTTGCGAAACATCCCTTCCCCTGAACAAGGGGCATCGACTACAATTTTATCAAAATACCCAGGAAAAACAGACGCTAGGTTTTGAGGCGATTCATTTAACACTATAGTGTTCAAAGCCCCGGCTCGCTCCAAGTTTTCTGCCAGAATAGCTGCTCGCTTACGATTAATTTCATTAGCAACTAAAAGACCTTGATTAGCCATATTTTCAGCTAATTGCGTGGATTTCCCTCCAGGTGCTGCACATAAATCTAGTACCTTTTCGCCTGGTTGAGCATCAGCAACTTGAGCTACATACATAGCGGAAATATCTTGACTATAGACATAACCTGTTTGGTGTTCTAATGACCGCCCTGAAACGGACCCGATATACCCCGTAGGCACATGGGGGGTTGGATTAGACAAATCATAGGCTACTTCTTGATAGTTAGCCTTCAAGGGATTAAGTCGAAAACCTTTCTGAACCTTAGCATCAATACTGTCCAAAAATTTTTGACCTTCAACCGGACCTAATAACTTTAAATATTTTTCTTGATATTCACTTGGTAACTTTACCATCTCTTAACCCTCACATTTAAAATCCAGAGGAAGAACAAACTGTCTATTAGCATGCCTCCCCCATTAAAAATCAATAACCAACTATAAGAAGTCATGGAGTAAATCATCATCCCTACTATAGTACCTAGAACTAAGCCCAAACCGATAAATAAAGTATAAAATTCCCATTCTTGGAAAACAAAACGTTGGCGGTCATCATTAAGAAAGCGTAGTTGCTGGAAGTTTTTGCGACTGGTAAAGAACCAAATCAGCAATAAAATTAAGTAGCCAACTACTACCCCTACTAAAATCAGGACTTGGGTACTATGTTCCTTAATCCAGGTGCGTTTGGCGATAATAAAGGTTCCATAAGATACGTGTCTGAAACTTCGAGGATGAAAAGCCCGTTTAATATCTGCTTTTTCCAAACGATTCTTACCATCAATTAAAACGTGGTAGGCATTAGCTTTTTTTTGCACAAGATTTTCCGGGGCCACTGCAATAAAGATTTGCTGATCTAATTCTGAGTGGTACTTGGACCCCATAATTCCAATGACAGGAATATAATTACCCTTAATTTTAATATACGCTTGCGCTTGAGGCTTGTAGAGTTGCTTTTCTAAATTCTTACCGACAACAGCTGTTGGCACGTCAGAGACAAAGGATGCCTGAGAAAAGAAATTTCCTGAAATCATTGGTGGTGTTGCAAAGTTACCTTTTCCATAAAAGTAAGTAACATTTTTTTGCTGTGTTTGAAAGTGAAGTTGCACATCCTTCAAAGTACTTTTTCGTGTTTTAGTAACAACTTCGGCCAGACTGGTACCTGCTTTAAATTTCATTCGATAAGCATCCTGGGACAAATTATGATTATCCAGACGGATAACCACATCTTTTTCTTGAATTTGATAAAAAGCAAATGCCGAGATAAAAGCTAAAACTGCTGCGGCCACCACAATTAAAAATTTTTTCTTAAACACCATTCAGCCTACTTTCCAAAATACTCCGCAAATTTTTGTCCCATTTCAACCATAGTTTCGTGCTTAATCTTATGCACACCACCTTGTTTAGCCGTGAAAGTTACATTTCTACCATAAGAAAAAGCCTTAACATCTTGATAAAAATCCCAAGTCACTTCAAAAGGAATTGTGGAATCAGCGGTACCATGCCAAAAGTGTAAGGGCCGACCAGCAATTTTTTTCGCTTGTTGAGACAAATCTAAAACTGCCAAACGCGAAATTTGTTCCTCGATATAAGCAGGATCTAAGTTTAGATCACCCGGAAGGTTTTCAATTAAATAGTGAGCAAACTTCATCAGCTGTGGTGTACCCTCTAAGCAAACGGCAGCATCGACCCAAGGATAAAGGGTGAAGATAGCATTGGTAGTAATCCCACCCATCGACATTCCCGCTACCCCAATTTGCTTAGGTGTAACTAAGTCTGCTTCTTGGTAGGCTTGCACTAATTGCGGAAATTCTTTAACTGAATTAACCACAATCTGCCAAAATTCTAATTGGTGGCTTTCAACTTGCCCGTCCTGTCGATCACCATGATATAAGGCATCCGGTAAAAGTACCCGAATGTTATGCTTAGCGATTTCTAAGGCTTGGCCCAAGACTTCTTCTTTACAGCCTGTCCAACCATGGTAAAACACAACTAAAGGAGCTGCTGTTTGTTTTAATTCTGGCTTGACCACTTCTAAAAATGGTAGACCCATAATTTCTTTAGTTTGGATTGTAATCATTTTATCACCCATTTTCTCATTAGCTTACTTTTTCTATTTTAGCGGATTGCTTAAACTCTAGCAAGCCAGCTGACAATCCTTTAACTAAAACGCAAAGTGTCAAACTTCCTAGGCATCCCTTTACCCCTATCGGAGATTTGTGCTATAATTTGCAAAAACTACTTATGTGAAAGGATGAATCTCTTGCAAACTAAACTAATTGCCATTGATCTTGATGGTACGACTTTAAATAAGCAAGCCCAAGTTAGTCCTAAAACTAAGGCAGTTCTGCAAAAGGTGCAGGACCAAGGTCATATCGTCTCCATTGTAACAGGGCGACCCTACCGTATGACCCGAGATATCTATGATTACTTGGAATTGAAAACACCTCTGATTAATTTTAACGGCGCTCTTGGTCATATTCCACACCAATCCTGGGATAAAGAATATCAAGTGACCTTTTCTAAAGAAATTGCTTTCAACCTCCTAGCAGACAAGAAACGTCTAGGGCTCAAAGTTATTGCGGCGGAAGGTAAATTCATGAATCTAGCCGACCAGCCTAATAATTTTATCGACGACTTCTTCCCTGCCAAACTGGAAGCCCATCAAGTACTTAATCATCTGAACTTACAAGAGGACCCCGCTGCTATGACAATGCTAGTTGACAAAGAGCAATTACCAGACACGGTCAAACAATTAGAAAAAGATTATGGTCAAGATATCAATGTCGGCGTTTGGGGTGGACCCACCCCCATCTTGGAACTTTCACCAAAAGGTATTGATAAGGCTCATGGCGTTGAGTTCTTAGCCCACCACTACGGTATCAAGCGTCAAGATATCATCGCCTTCGGAGATGAACACAATGATTATGCTATGATTGACTACGTCGGCCACGGGGTGGTTATGCAAAATGGGACAGAACAACTCAAATCGATTGCCAATGATATTACTCAAGTCGACAATGACCACGATGGACTCGCCCTTTACCTGGAAGATTACCTCAATTTAAAGGATGCTTAAAAAGCGCTAGATCAAGGGAGGATCTAGCGCAGATAATAACATATGTGATTTGCCTAATAAGGCTCAAGCTTATAAGGAAGCTTATGCTAGGTTAATAGCATAATTCATTTTACACTTGTATATACTAGTTGTCAACTAAATAACTTATTTTTTAAAAGAAATCCTCACCGGCTCCGGCGAGGATTTCTTTGCTTTATTTTACATTTAATTGAGCTAAGTCACCAAAGTTTTGAGTTAATTGCTTAACTAAAACTAATTGATGTAAACGGTTGTTCTTCACCGCTGTATCTTCAACCATAACCATTGTTGCTTCGAAGTAAGCTGAAATGGCGTCCTTCAAAGCATGAATAGCCTGATATTTAGCGTCATAGTCATTTGCAGCTTCCATAGCTTCTTTTTGTACTTGGTAAGCAGCAAACAGAGCTTTTTCGCTATCATTTTCAAAAAGACTTTCATCAACAGTTAAGGTTTGACTTAAGTCAGCCTTGTCTGCCAAACGTGCCACCCGTGTCAAAGCTTCAATTGTTTCCTTAAAGTCTGCATCATCCAAGTGGGCAGTCAATGTCTTGGCTGCTTGACTAACATCAACAAACGTATTCGCCATGTTAGCTACTACCGTTTCTAAGACGTCGTGGCGGTAGTGGTCGTTAGCCAAAATTTGGTGGAGACGATCCGCTACAAAGTCGCGTAAAGCTTGAGCATTCGTTGCGGGATCAATGTTAGCGTATAGATCATGCGCTTTACCTTGGGCAAAGGCCACCGCATCCATTAAGTCATCCACTGATAATTGCCAATTATTAGCCAAGGCTATACGGATAATTCCTAAAGTCTGACGTCGTAAGGCGTAAGGGTCATTAGAGCCAGATGGTACCATGCCTGCACTGAAGAAGGCTTGTAAACTATCCAACTTGTCAGCTATGGAAAGTACGGACCCCACCGTGGAAGCTGGTAAGACACCTTCGGCACTGGTTGGCATGTATTCTTCACGAATAGCTTGAGCCACCACCGCATTTTCACCCATGAGATTAGCATAAATTTCGCCCATGACCCCTTGTAATTCGGAGAATTCGCCAACCATTCCTGTCACCAAGTCAAACTTGTAAATTTGGCTTGCCCGAGCTAAATCAGCTAATTCTTGGTCAGATAAACCTAACTTTTGACCTAAGAATTGCGCTAAGAGACCTACCCGTTGCATCTTTTGGGCCAAAGTTCCAATCTTATCGTGGAACATCACCTTGTCCAAGCGGTCAACATAGTGTTGAAGTGATTGTTTTTGGTCTTCTTCAAAGAAGAATTTCGCATCTTCCAAACGTGCCGTTAACACTTTTTCGTTTCCGGCAATTACATTGTTCAAGAAGGCGTCCTTCCCGTTACGGATAGCGATGAAGTGTGGTAAGAGTTTACCTGCTGCATCAGTTACGTAGAAATAGCGTTGGTTATCCTTCATGGAAGTAATCAAAACCACATCAGGGACAGCTAAGTACTTTTCGTCAAAGTTTCCCGCAAAAACCGTTGGCCACTCCACCAAATTATTAACTTCTTCTAAGAGGCCTTCATCAATATCAACCTTCCAGCCATTTTCTTGGGCTAAATCGTTGATTTGTCCACGAATCATATTCTTGCGCTTAGTCGCATCCGCAATTACTGATTCAGCTAATAAAGCTTCAGGATAGTCGTCAGTTGAATTTAATGTAACTTCTTTACCTAAGAAACGATGACCTTGACTAACCCGTCCTGTCTTGGTACCTAAGATATCAAAGTTTACCACTTCATTATCAAGTAAGGCTACTAACCAACGGATAGGACGGACGTATTCAAAGTCATTTGTCCCCCAACGCATCATAGTTGGGAATTTAAGGGACATCGCCACTTCTTTCATGCCAGCTAAAACTTCTAGTGCGGATTTCCCTGCTTCAAACTTATTGGCGTAGACGTACTCAACCCCTTTTAATTCCTTGAAGAATAAATCATCCGTGGTTAAACCTTGACCACGAGCAAAGCCTTGCGCTGCTTTAGTCCAATTACCCTCAGCATCTTGAGCAATCTTTTTAGCAGGGCCCTTAGCTTCGGTGGAAATATCTTCTTGCTTATCAGCTAACCCTGTCACCTTAACTGCTAAACGTCTTGGTGTTGAAAAAGGTAAGACACTGTCAAAAGCTAACCGTTCTTCTTTTAAATAATTTTCAACCTTAGCCACTAATTGGTTCACAGAAGGTGTGACCACGTGAGCGGGAATTTCTTCCAAACCAATTTCTAGTAAAAATGTGTGTGCCATCCTAGTCTTCCTCCTTCAACAATTCTTGCCGTAAAGCTTCATCTTTAATCAATGGGAAGCCTAATTTCTTACGTTCCGCCACAAAAACCTTGGCCACAGATTTGGCCATATTGCGAATCCGGGATAAATAACCCGCTCTTTCCGTTACGGAAACCGCCCCCCGGGCATCTAAAAGATTGAAAGTGTGACTGCACTTTAAAATGTAATCGTAGGCTGGGTGCACCAAACCATTGGCAATTTGCTTCTTAGCTTCTTCTTCATAAACATCAAAAGCTTTGGCCAACATTTCTTGGTTAGATTCTTCAAAGGCATACTTAGAGTGTTCGTATTCCGGTTCCTTGAAAATATCACCATACTTAACCCCATCTGTCCATTCAAGTTCAAAGACATTGTCAACATCCTGAATGTAAGAAGACAAACGTTCCAAACCATAGGTCACTTCGGCCGCTACTGGCTTAACTTCTAAACCACCAACTTGTTGGAAGTAGGTAAATTGAGTAATTTCCATCCCATCAAGCCAGATTTCCCAACCAACACCGGCACAACCCATAGAAGGGTTTTCCCAGTTATCTTCCACAAAACGAATATCATGTTCTTCTGGGTTAATTCCTAGGGCCTTCAAACTATCCAGATATAATTCTTGGATGTTTGCGGGGCTAGGCTTCATTAAGACTTGGAATTGGTGGTGTTGGAACAAACGGTTAGGATTGTCCCCGTAACGACCATCGGCTGGACGACGTGAAGGTTCCACGTAAGCCACATTCCAAGGTTCAGGTCCAACCGCCCGCAAAAAAGTGAAAGGACTCATAGTTCCCGCACCCTTTTCCGTGTCATAAGCTTGCATTAACATACAGCCTTGTTTTGACCAAAATTGTTGCAAGGTTAAAATAATTTCTTGCACTGATAATTTCTTCGTCATGAAAAAATTCCTTTCTGTGTGTTCGATTTTCGAAAACAACTAAGCCAGCATCATAAAAAAGATCGTCCCTATATGACGCCACTTGGTCATATAGGGACGATCTTCGATAATCGCGGTTCCACCCTACTTCTAGGCACAGCCTAGCACCTTAATTCACGCAACTCCGAAAGTGCCACCACTGCTTTAAAGTCACCTGCTTTCACCCACCAGGCTCGCTTAAGACTTCCTTCACAGTTTCTTCTTTCATCACCGTAGCAATATTAATAAGTATAGTATAGCTGATTTCTAACCATTGTCAAGCCTCAACCATCGTCAACTTTAGAATCTTTTTTGGGTAACGGGTGAAACATGCCCGCAAACGAATCCATCTGGTCCAAAAATTTCTTGGCTTTGAGATAGATTCCAACTTGATGATCATAAATTAAGTCAAGCGTCTGCCGCAGGCGTTGCTTGGTCTCTGCCCTTAGCTCCACTTTGCCTAACTTTTTTAAATCCAAAACGGAAAAAGCCTGCAAATAATAAATCGTTCTTTGATCTAGATGCAAACGATGTGGGTCCAAGTGATAATGTTGTGGGCATAAGAGTCCGCCATAACTTTCTGAATAATCAAAAGGCCGACTGGTCTTTTGACAAACCACACAACCAGCTAACTGCGGTGCTACCCCAAAAGCCGCTAGTAATTGGACTTCGATGATATTAGTCACCACCGCCGGGTCCTTACCAGTATCAATCAACCAAATCGCTTCGATAATTTTTTCAAACCATAAGCCAGGCAAGATGGTGTCACTTCCAAACGCTCGTTCGGCCAAGGCTAAAATATAAGTCGCATAGGCATTTAACGCAATATCTTCACTAATAGCCTGATATTGTTGTAAGCCACGAGGAGCAGTCAAAAAAGATAAGCCCACATCATTAATATTACCAATATAAGTTCCGCGGGTAAAAGGCAGAATTGCAGCTCCCATTTTGAAACCTCGCTTACGTACACCACGAACAAAAAAAGTTTTATAACCGAAACGGTCAGTTAGAATCTTGACAAGCATATCGCGTTCCTTATAGTTTTGACGCGATACGACCAACCCCTCAAAAACTTCACCATGATGCGTCGCCATTACCTACACCCCCTCATCTTTAAAAAAGAACCGCAAGTTAACTTACGATTCTTTTACATTAAATTCCCATTTCAGCTTGCACAACGTCAACAATTTCTTGTACATATTGGTGTACTAATTCTTGCGTAGAAGCTTCAGCCATTACTCGTAAAAGATCTTCCGTTCCAGAAGGACGCACTAAGACACGACCATCTCCAGCCATCTTTTCTTCCACTTGAGCAATAGCATCCTTAATTTTTTGGTTATCTAAAGCCGCCTGCTTGTCAGTTACGCGTACATTTACTAATTCTTGGGGGTACGTTATCACTTCAGCAGCTAATTCAGACAATTTCTTGCCGGTTTGCTTCATAACATTTAAAAGTTGTAAGGAAGTCAACATCCCGTCACCAGTAGTATTGTAGTCTAAGAAGACAATATGACCGGATTGCTCCCCCCCAAGATTGTAACCTGACTTCCGCATTTCCTCAACCACGTAACGATCGCCAACCTTAGTTTTCACAGAATTCAAGTCGTGAGCCGCCATGGCCTTGTAAAGTCCAATATTAGACATAACTGTCGTTACAATTGTGTCTTGCTTTAACCGTCCTTGCTCGGCCAAGTACTTCCCACAAATGTACATAATCTTGTCACCATCAACAATGTTACCTAGTTCATCAACTGCGATAAAGCGGTCACCATCACCATCATAAGCCACACCAACATCAGCACCTTGTTCAACTACAAATTTAGCCAATGCTTCAGGATGGGTTGAGCCCACACCATCATTGATATTAATTCCATCAGGATGGGTCGCCATCGTAGTAAATTCGGCATTTACATTGGCATATAATTGCGCTACTAAGGCACTAGTTGCCCCGTTAGCTCCATCAATGGTAACATTTAATCCGGACAAATCATCAGGAATTGTATTTTGTAAGAAGCGTAGGTACTTCATAACCCCTTCGTTGTAGGAGGAAATCGTGCCTAAACCTTGAGCTGATGGCCGTGGTAAGTCATCAACTTCAGCATCTAATAATGCTTCAATTTCGGCTTCTTTTTCATCAGATAATTTGTAACCATCATTACCAAAAAACTTAATGCCATTGTCTTGTGCAGGGTTATGGGAAGCAGAAATCATTGCTCCCGCATCCATATCTTCAGTCCGCACTAAGTAAGCTACCCCAGGGGTGGTCATAACACCCAAATCAAAGACTTCAATTCCCACTGACAATAAGCCAGCGGTTAAGGCTTGAGCCAACATTTGCCCTGAAATTCGCGTATCACGTGCTAAAAGTACGCGTGGTGTTCGACCTTCTGCGTGCTTGGTTAAGATATATCCGCCACAGCGACCTAATTTAAAGGCAAGCTCTGGAGTTAAGCTCTCATTAGCAACCCCACGTACACCATCTGTCCCAAAATATTTCACGTTTCTTTCTTCCTTTCAAATTAAAAGGTCCCACTAAGGAGGGGGACCTTGTACTTTTTCACATTTTAATTTTTGAACCTGTCCGCTCTCATTATAACATATCAACCCCAAAAGTTAACTATTTCTTCCGAATTTTCATGTAGGGTTTATCATTAACGTCTTGGTGCACTTTACACCGGTCCAGTTCGGTTTCAAATACTTTTTGTGCTCTCGGAGGCATTATCTGGAGCAACATCTCACGAAATTCCACTGGCATTCCTTCAAGTTCGGTTAATATCTCATTAAATTCTACATCGTTTAACATACCCGATTCTGTTTCATTTAGCATGCTTGACTCTATTTCAAGTTCATCTTCTACCCATGCAACCGCATTTTCTAAAGCTTGGTCCACATATTTCATATCAGCTTTGGTCATCATCCCTGTCCTAGTCAAGAACAAGTAGAATTTCCGGAAAATTTCTTGAACCATCTCAATTCCATCTAGAGCCACGTAAGGGTCTTTTTGTAATTCACCGTCAATTACCTCCCAGACAAACATGGCTAGGTCGCTCAAGTTGGAAGTCGCCATCCGAAAATCGCTAATTAACAGGTAGTCATTGAGATAAGATTTCACAAGGTCTCCGACAATTTTATCAGGTAATCCCAAACGTAAATCAGTTTCTAAAAACTGTGCAATGACCGCTACATTATTAGCCATAATTTCCTTTTTGACCGCACTAATATCTTGGATCGGCTTAAATTCTACGGCTTGCCAAGTACGAAAGTCTTGAAACTTAGCTTCCATATCCATGTAAGCAAATTTACGACTTGGCTTTTTCGCCCTTTGAGGATAAGTCTGACTTAAAAGAGTGACCGCAAACTCTGTTTGATTAGGATTGTTAAAAGCCGATATTAAAGCCCCACTACTTCCTATTGCCTTCAACCGCTCAAATAAGTTAAGACCAGTATCAAACACATCTTCATAAACGGAATTTTCAGGTTCTTTTAACTCAGGAAGCTGATAAGCTTGCTCATCTACCACAAATTCAATTTCACGCCCATTATATAGAGCGTCAAGATAGTTATTAATGGTTATATCTGGCACCATGGTATTGTTTAACATGTATGGTAAAATGGACAAGGCTTTTGCCAACACATCGTCATCTTTAGCTAACGGTAGATACAATTTCAGGTCGGGTTGGACTAAGACCAAACTCTCCTTTCCATAAAATTTAGCTTCAGTTAAATACCAGTCAGTATAAGCTTGAACCTTTACCTTACGCTTGCGCTTTTGCCGTAGTTCGATTTCCAACGGCTTATTAGCTACCAGTAATTGAGCTTTAGCTAATAATTTTTTATTAGTGTGAATATGCATGTAATCACCTCAAGTTTCTTAACCCTGCAATAACTTCCGTGGTTGTCGTGCTGGTTCATCATCGCGTCGAACAGTCAAGGGCAGGTAACGCATTCGCAAAGGAAACATTGCCCAATCCATCAACTTAACATAATCTTGCGCAGGAAAATCGGCTCCTACTGTCAAAAAGTCATAACATTCATCTCCTGCTTCTTGAGTATAAAAACCTGCTTTTTCAAAACCATTACGCGCGTAAAAGGCTTGTCGACGCTGCCTTTGTTCATTATTCGGTGCCCAAGGTAAGGGTCTTTCAGCACTGAGACCAAGTTTTCTTTGGATATAGCGCCGTTTAGCCAAATCCAAAAAACGGCTCCCATAACCTTGTGATCGATAATCTTTTCCAATAGCTAAAAAGAAGATGTAGGCTGTTTGAGCATCTAAAATAGTGAACATAAAGCCCACCCATTTGATGCCATCATAAATTGAAACAAACTCAGCTCGTCCCCGTAGTACCATCATCTTCATAAACCACATTGGCAACTGTTCCACCTTAGGGAAGGCTTCATAGTAAGTGGTCTGAATTTTGGCAAAATCTGGACTAGTTAACTTCGTCTTCTCAATCCGCATCGCGTTTCTTCCTTTCAAAAATTCTTTACTACTACATCATAACAAAAAATACCCTGCTATAGGGTATTTTAATCAAATTTCAATAACTTTTTGTGCAGCTACAGCATATAGATAGCGATGTGCGACTTTTTGACCCGTAATACTTTCTAAAGCTAAGGCATAGAGGTTCATTTGTCCTTGATACTTTTGCTTTAAAGATTCCAGTCCGGCTTCCCCCGCTACATGGTCAGTCTTGTAATCAAAGAGGATTACTTTTCCCTTAGTATCTACAAAGTAACCATCAATAATCCCGTGAATTAGAAGGGGCTGGTCATCATCACCTAAATCAGCAAAAATTTTACCCGCCGGATACAGCAATGAAAATGGCGCTTCACGGTGAACTTGACTATGATTAGCAATCATAGCTCGACCTAATGGACTTTGATAGAAGGCTAAAATTCCGGCACGATTTATTTTTTCTGCTACCTTATCCGTAACCAAACGGTCTGCAACAGCCTGCTTAATCACCGCTTCAATCGCTACTAAATCCGGTTCCTTGTCTAAAGTGAGTTTTTGAAAAACCAGGTGCGTCGCTGTCCCAACTGCCGCTGGAGTAATTTTCTCTTCCGTTGTCATAAATTCAGGCTGACTAAAGGTCTGAAGACTAGGTTGAAAGTCCGCTTTAATCCCTAAAGTAAGTTTATCAACATCCACTGCCTGCATCTGATTCATATCTGGGTCCGCGAAAAAAGGCTTTAAATCGGTTACTGCTTGGTAGGCTGCTGTTTGAGTTTTAGCGGTCTGCTCGTATTTAAAGTCCAGAACCTCGCGGATAGCTTGCAATTCTATATTATCCTTAGGTACTACTTGACCTAAAGTTGCTTGCCATTCTGCTAAACTTGGCGTTTTCTCTTCTTTAACAACTACCGATTGAGCTGCTAAATCTGCGTCTGTCCAAAATTCGACTGCAAAATCTGCTTGTAAATCAGCAGGAATCATTTCTGCTTGTGCGACGTCTAAGTCGATTGCTTCGCTTGCGACTAAATCTGCTAAGCGATCCTGCCCCAGCATTACGTGATTCTGAAAATGTGGTGTACGCACCAGGGCCATCCCCACCCAATCTAAGTAATTTTTAGAAGCTTGACGGTGGGTTCGCTCTAAAACTAAAGCTTCATCATCTTTAGCAACAAGCCATTTTTTCAAAGCCGTCGCCTGATCCTTATATTCACCTACAAGATATAAATATTGCTCACTACGCGTCAAAGCCACATAGAGCTTACGCATCTCTTCGGCTAGCATCTTTTTTTCATTTTGAGCTCGAATGACTTGATAAACAGGGGTGGTTTGTTGTAAATAAAACTCTAACTGCCCATCATCACTGATTTTTTGACTGATGTATTGAATTCCTAGCCCCAAGTCATCGTCCAAGATATAACGTTCTGTTAAAGAGTGTTGATTGAAACGCTTAGTAGTGTTAATTACGAAAACCACCGGAAATTCTAATCCCTTACTTTTGTGGATTGTCATAAAATGAACCGCATCTTCACTATCTTCTTGATTAATTTCTGCCAAATCCTTATCGTGTTCCTGGAGTTTCTTGATAAAGCCTAAAAATCTGAAAATTCCACGGTAGTTAGTTTGCTCGTAGGCTTGGGCTCTTTCATAAAGAGCGTGTAAATTAGCTTGTCTTTGCTTACCACCTGGCATTCCCGTCACAAAGTCTAAAAAACCGGTCTTTTCATAAATTGACCAAATTAAAGGCGCGATTTCGGCCCGGCGTGCTTGAACTCGTAAGGTGGTTAAATCATCCAAAAAACGAACCACTTTCGCATATAAATCAGTTTCGAATTTTAAATTATCCTTATTCGCATTCTTAAACTTGAAAAGTTTAGAAACACCTTTAGCTTCTGCTTCATACAAGTTTCGAAAGCCCGTTAAAGTCCCATAAAAATCTCCCTGCTTAGTATTAATTCGTAAATAGGCCAGTTCATTTTCGTTGAAACCATACATTGGTGAACGTAATACCGCTACTAGCGGAATATCTTGGTGCGGATTATCAATAATATTTAACATCGCCAACATCAACTTAATTTCTGTCGTTTGGAAGTAGTTATCAACATTATCGACTTGGACTGGCACTTCGCTTTCCTGAAATTTTTCAGCGATTAGCGCACTGTCACCATGGGTTGAAGCTAAAATAGCAATATCACCATACTTAATCTTACGTTTTTGGCCGCCGTTTTCCCGGTCAATAATTTCGGCTTGGCCGACCAATTCTTTAATCTTTTGCAACACAATTTGGATTTGACCAGCTTCCTTACTATCAATCGTAAAATCTAGTGACACTTCTTGGTCACTTGCAGTTTCTTGACTTTCATACACTAAAATTGTGGGGGCAGGAATCTGCGCTTCTGCGTAGACGTTGTTAGCAGAAACTAACTGAGCCAGCTGATCATAACTAATTTCCCCCAAACTTTTATCCATTAACTGACTAAAAATCAAATTAGTGAAGCCCGTCACTGTCTGAGCAGAACGGTAGTTATTTTGGAGCACAATCAATTCATCTTGACCATCTTGAGCCTCAACTTCAAAATGATCATATTTATCGGTAAATAATTGCGGCTTAGCCAAGCGGAATTGGTAAATAGACTGCTTTACATCCCCTACCATAAAAATTTTACCCGGCTTTTGGGGTGCTAGAGCTCGAATAATGGCCTCTTGAATCCCGTTGGTATCTTGGTATTCATCAACCATTATTTCTTGGTATTGTTCTTGCAAAATTTGAGCAATTTTTTGGGTTTGTTCCGTGCGTCCTGCCAACAACTCCAAAGTAAGGTGCTCTAAGTCATTAAATTCTAAAAGGTGCCTCCTTTGTTTCAGCTTATAGTAGGCTTGCTGGAAAGTTTGAACCACTTCAACCAACTTTCTAACCACACCTTGACTACCACTCATTAAAACTTGTAATTCTTCATTCGAGTAAGCCAAGTAACGTTCTTTCAAACTAGCCAGGTGGTCATTAATAGCATCACGCTGAGTTTTAATTTGGTTTTTTACAGCTTCAGCTTCTACCGGAAAATCCCCGGCACCACGCCCGGCTTTTATTAGCCGAGGCCATGCCAAGCTCAATTGAGCTACCTGCGCTTGTAACTTGGTATAAGTAAGCTGACCATGATTTTCCACTAAGTCTATCAAGGATTGGTTAAACTCCGCCACCGCTTGACGAGCTAATTGGTATTTTTCTAGGTGCTTAGCCTGATCAGGGACAAATTTGGCTGGCTTCTTTTCTTCGTAATAAGTATAAGCCTCACCTTGCCAATAATCTTCCATTAAGCTTAGTAATTTATTTTCTAAATCTTGCTCATACTTCTGGCTAGCACCTAAAATGACTCTTAATTCCTGATCAAGCGCTGGTTGAAGCTGTTCTTGCCATAACTTAGTTTGACTATAATCTTGACCACTGTGAAAGTCATAAAGCTTGCTGATTTTCTGTAACCATGAATCCGGGTTAGCCGTTGCCATAGCATAGTTATCTACCGCAAAGACTGCCGCTGTCAAAGCATCATCATCTCGATCACTTCCAAAAACAGTCACTAAACGATTAAAGTCTGAATCTTCCTGGCCATCATTGAAATCACCAGCATAATACTTTTCTCGGACAGCTTCCCAGGTTTCATTACGTAAAAGGCTCCTTTCGTTATCTTCTACCAATAAACGGAAATTAGGATCTAAATCTAAAGCATAGTAATATTTACGCAAGAGATGCAAACAAAAAGCATGGAGTGTAGAGATATCGGCCACGTTAATTTGAGAAAGCTGTTGGTTCAAAAATTCTCGCGCAATCTTTTGTTTAACTGGGTCAACTTCTTTTTTTAAATCAGTCAATTCTTCTTCTAATCCCTTTTTTAAGCGGTCCTTCATTTGCGTAGCAGCAGCATTGGTGAAGGTCACTACCAAAAAGTTACTAACATCGTTTAAAAGGCTCTCGTCATTTCCTGGAGTCTCCAAATATTGACCAATAATGCGGTGACGCAGACGTTCGATTAAAACCGCAGTTTTCCCCGAACCAGCAGAAGCTGCCACCAAAATATTTTGCCCCTGATCAACAATCGCTTGCATTTGTTGTGGGGTTGCTCGCTGCTTAAATTTACTCATTTTTTCCTTCCCTTTCTACTTTAGCCTTAATCAATTGCCACATTTCCTCATCACTCAGCTTAGATAATTCCCGGTATTCATTCCCTACCAAGCTATCAAATGTCATAATGTCTTGATAGTCACTATACTGCAAGCCGGATTGTTGCCCTAAGCGATAAGGTGCTAGGTCAATCACTCCGCCTAAAATTTCTTGACGAGCTTCTTCTAATTTCAACAAATCCAATTGAATTAAGAGTTGTAATTGTTCTGGCGTTACCAAGTGACTACCAGCTAGCGTTGTGAGACCTTTCTTGGTGGCCTTGATTTGATAATTAGCCCCACTTTTGGCATCTTGACTTAAACCGGCGTCAATTGTCCTGAGAAAATCACTATCGTCTTGGCGTAATAAACCGCTATAGCGGTGATTTTGGGCAAATAAGGCTGGCAAGTCTTTTTGTTTTTGCTTGAAGTCTGCAAATTTTAAAATTGGGTCGTTTAACTGCAAGTAAGCCACACTGCCGAAATCCAGCTGATTTGTACCACCTAATTTCTTTCTTAATTGGACTGGTAAATTAGCAAACATTTCTGCCAGTAAAGGTTGATTATTTGGCATCTGTAAGGTTGCTAGATAGGTTAAAAGTTGCAATGTCAAACCGTGATAGGCTTTGACATAAAAATCTTTCATACGACCTTCAATATTCCCTGACTTGTAATCCACCAAATTTAAAAATAATTGTTTTTGATCGGCCAACTGAGCCGCAACCACATCAATCCGATCAATCCGCCCCCGTAAATTCAAACTTCCAGCCGCACCAGCCTGAGCGTACGGAGGTAAAATCAAACCGTTCAAGGTTCGCTCACGTCCTCCGAAGTCTCCAAACGGTGTTTCAGTCTGTAAGGTTACAATTGGTACTTGTTTTCTTTGGTCCCAAATGGATTGGGCGACTTTATAGGCCGTCTTGTTGAGTCGCTTACGCATATTTTGATAACGATGGGTACTGTCAAAGACTTCTAATTTACGTTCTTCTAAATTAGCTTGTACCTTAGCAAAGGTTGTCTGCATTATTTGGTCAAATTGCTCCGAACTTAACTCGCCGATAGTTTGCCCTGTTTCTTGAACCGTACGGATAAAGACTTCCAAAATTTCGTGAAAATAAGTCCCGGTCTTAGCTGCGTCAACCTTAAATTCCTGACGTGGTTGAAGTTTCAAACCATACTTCAAAAAGTACTCATAAGGGTTTTCGAAGTAGGTTTCCAAAGCCGAAACCGATCCAAATAGATAAATTTTGCCATCATCCTTACGGTATAATTCATCCACTAGCTCCTGATCTAAATGTTTGTGACCATCAACTTCAGCTACCCCAGGTAAAATTTCATTACGATAAGTTAAACTTTGAAAAAGCTGGTCGACTTGAAGCGGTAACTTAGCCTTTAAATTTTGGTAAACCACACGCCAAGTTGCAGGTACTTTTACTTGTCCAAAATGCTGTCGACTGTAATTAATAAGGTCCGTCAGCATACTTTGAGGACTTCCAGCTAGAGTTTCAACTTGGTCAGCGTTAACCGTTTGAAGTTCTAGACCATACTTTTCAACCAAAGTTAGCAAGTAAGGTGACAATTCTAACTTTTCACCGGTAACTTCTAAACTGGCAGCCGTCAGATACAAACGATCTTGTCCTGTCATAAAGGCTCGGTAAGCCCAGTAAATTTCATTATCTAGTTGAACTTGAGGGCGGTCGTTAAGGTGCTTGCTTTCACTATTAACTAAGTTGTGACTAGTCTCGGCAAGTAATTCCCGGTCCAAGTCGCCTAGGAGACCTTCTGTCACAGTCGTCTGAGGAAAAACATCAGCATTCAAACCCAAAATAAAGGTAATTTTGCGATTTTGCATCTGCTCAATACCAGTCTTCGAGAAAATTACCTGGTCTAAAGTCGAGGGCACTTGATTATAGGTTGCTTGGTTAAAACCACTTTGCAAAATTTCACTGAAACTAGCTAGGTTAAAACTTTCATCGCCTAAAGCCAAAACATATTCGTCCAAGAGATTGCAAAAAGCATCCCAAACTTCCTTAGGACGACTGGCATCACTAGCATCCGCCCGTAAATTTTGAGCAGTTTGCTGCCACAAAACTAAAGTTTGCGGAATTTGCATCTCATTTAAAAGTTCCATCAAAGCTACCGCAAATTGACGACCAGTTTGGGTAGTTTTTAAAATTTGACTGAAACGCTGCCGCAAGTGAACCAGAGTTTGACGAATGATTTGACCATTTAAATCATGCAAGCGTTTGACTCCGACACTCTTCCGACCTTCAATTTCCCAGACTTGATCATCTTCCCAACGTTTTTGACTACTAATTCCTGTTCTCAGCAAGAAGTTTTCTAACCAATCGACATTATCCCGGTAAGTCCCTAAGCTACGCTTTTTGACATATTCATAGACTCTTTGCCCTGTAGCATCAGTTTGGTAGCGCAAACCATGCTCAATTTTAAAATCAGTCCGTTGCTGATTATAGTCTGGATTATAGACATATAGCTCCGGCACAATTAATTCCGTCTTCAAGAGACGCATCACTAACTGATAGGGATAAAGCCCATTTTGCCCTTCAAATTCCAAGAGACTGGTCATAAATTCTACAAAGGGGTGCGTTTGCATACTTCGTGACAGGTCAGTAAAAGTCGGAATCTCTGCTTGCTGGAACAAAGGTACCAACAAGTTACGATATTTTTCAATATCCGGCGTCAAAACCAAAATATCTCGATAAGCATAATCTTCACGGGCTACCAGCTGTCGAACTTGGCTAGCGACAAAACGAACTTCACTCACCCGATCACTAAAATGATAAGCTTGTAAGGCTTGATTATTCCTTAAGGATAAATCTGAAATTTGCTGATGACTAAATTCCGCCTCCCAAACTTTCTCCAGTGCTAATAAATCCGGTTGCACTCGCAAATGAGCGGAATGGTCATCGTATAAAACCGGGATGCCAGCCTTGATAGCTTGACGATATAAAGACCAATAACGGCGATAGGCGGGAGCATACATGTCCCGACTGGATATTTCTTTTTGACGAGCTTGTTCCTTGGTCAAGTCCAAGCTTACCCGTACTTCCTTCGCTTTTTGGGCCAATAGTAAAATAATTTGTTCTTCTAAAGCAGTGAAATCCGTAAATCCATCAATAAAAATAACAGTATCACTTAAATCCGCCTCAGTTAGGTACGTTTTTAACTCGGTTAAAATCACGGTTACATCGACGTATTGACTTTGGTCTAGAGCTTCAAAATCCGCATAAATTTTAGCTAACTCGGCTAATTTTTCTTGCAAGGCAGTTTGTAAACGCGTCAAGTTAGGTTTTTGGGCTAAATCTTGAGCCATAGTCACCAGGTCTTGACTGGTGTAGCCTCCCTGCCGTAATTCTATTAACTGGCTGGTCAATTGGGCCGCAAAACCCGGCTGATTCTTGGCAGCCGCAAAGACCACTAAATCATCTCTTTGATGTAAGATGTGTTGGACCATCATGGTTAAACCGGTTTGCGAGAGATGGCGCGCTTGAAGTTTGGGATGGTCTTTTAAAAAGTACCACGCTAAACGTGAAAAGGAGAAAATTTGCACATTTTCCGCGGCATAAACCCCATCATGGCCAAATTTTTGGCGTAAAAAGTCTAACACCTGTACTTCCGACTCAAATTTAATATGATTAGGTACCAAATAGAAATAATGTTGCTTGGGTTCTTCTTGGTACCAAGTAGCTAGTTGCGCTAGCATCACGGCTTGTTTGTCATGGGAAGCCTTCCCCAATACGAATCCTAATGCCATAAATTCTTCCTTTCCTTATCTTTAAAAACGATCACGCCCGTGAATAACTTGCAAGTGACTTTGTCCTTGATCGGCAGTTACTTGCAACTGGTCTGCAATTCTTTCTTTTAATTCACTCACATGACTAATAATCCCAATCATCCGATGGTCACCTTCCAGGTTTTGTAAGGTCAAAATTGCCGTATCGAGACTCTCTTGATCCAAAGAACCAAAACCTTCATCAATAAAGAGTGCCCCCAATTGTAAACCGCCATTTTGAATTTGGATCACCTTACCTAAACCAAGAGCCAAGGACAAAGCAGCCATAAAACCCTCTCCACCTGACAAGGTATTAACACTTCTTTGCTTACCCGAATAAGCCTCTACGACATTTAATTCCAAACCTGTATGCTTGGCACTGCGGTCCTGGCCGTCCTTCAATAAGAAACTATAACGTCCATGCGACAAACGGGTAAAAATTCGATTGGCTTCGGCCAAGACCTGTTGAAAGTATTGCTGGAGGGCAAAACGTTCCAGACTCAAACTATTACTATCCTTGCGGCGTCCACTGCCATTAATCGCTTCGTTAAGGTAGCTCCAACGGTTCAACTGCTCTAAAATCTCATGACTACTTTCGTGGATAGCTTGAACTTGTTGGTAACTTTCCTGCAAATTCTCCAATCGTCGAACCAATTGCCCTAAAACAGCTTGACCAGTATCCAATTCTTCATTATACGCAGCCAATTGCGCTTCATCTTCACGCGTATCTGGCATTAAACTCGAGCCTAATTTTTCCTGTAGACGGGCTAAATTTTCTTGGTTTGTCTTTTTAGCCACTGCAAACTGGGTCTTAGCGACTTGTAAACTATCAATTTGCTCCAAATTCTTTAAAAGATTTTCTAAATCCGATAAACCAACCTTGAAGTCCGCCGTTTCTAAAACTTTCGCTAAAGCGTTCGCTTGGATCTGACTTTCCTTTTCAAGGTCTACTAATTCAGCTTGCTTAGCTTGACGTAAACTTTTCACTTCAGCTTTTTCTTGGTTGAAAGTTTGCTGACGATTTTCATAGGCTTGCTTTTCTTCCTGATAAGCTATCACCTCGGCTTGTAAGTCTTGGTAGTAACGTACAAAAGCCTCTTTATCCGGATATTCTGGTAAAAGATTGGCTTTTAATTCCACCATTTTCCCCTCCAAAGCCTTCACTTCCAATTGAACCTTTGTAAAGGCAGCTTGGTTTACTTGATGCTCAACCGTTAAATCTTGCCATAGTTGTTCACATTTAACCTGCTTCACTTCTAAGGCGCTAATTTCAGCTTGTAAAGTTACAGCAATCTCCTCTTGAGCTTCTAACTCTGTAACCTGCTTGGATAAGGTCACATATTTTTGTTTTAAGGCTGACAAAATTTCTTCTAAAGCAACAGCAGGCATTGCCACCGCTTCTTGAAAATTCGTTAATTTGCCAGCATATCGCTTAACTTCGCTTTGCCATTCAGCTTTGTCACGATTAGTAGTAGCTTGCAAGCGATCAAATTGACTTTGGGCTACTTGCTGGTTTTTTTCTGCTTGCTCAATAATCGCTTGACTGATTTCATCGGTTCTTTGGGCTAAGTGAGGGTGGTTTAAACTTCCACAAACAGGACAAGGATTATCTTCCTGGAGATCTTCTGCCAAACTCGCCGCAATATTTTGTGCTAATTGTTTTTTTAAAACCTGAACAGCAGCAGTCTTTTTTTGTACTTCGGCTTTTAAGTTAGGAACTTGTTCAGCCTTTTGTTGCCAAACTTGCTTTTGCTGTGCCAAATCATCTGCCAAGGCCTGTAATTCTTGGCCTTGCATCTGATAATTTGCCGTAGTTTGGGCTTGTAACCTTAAGTTAGCTAGATCCGCCTGATTATGATTAACCGCCATTAATTCTGCCCGTTTCTGGTTCAAATCTGCTTTAATTTTTGTCAAGATATTTTGGCCATTTTCCAAACGTTCCGCAGTCGCCTTAACCTTTTGAGCTTCTGTCGCCTGACTAGCTAATTGCTGTTCTAATTGTATTGTCTGACCTTGATATTTATCATAAAGCTCTTCTTTGCCTGCTAACTTACTCAGCAAAATTTCTTTGTCTTCTGCTTGATTAGCTAAACTAGCCAATTGATTAGCTTGCTTAACTAAGTGGGCTTCTTCGTCTACCAAAATCTGCCACTTTTGGTCTAACTGCGCCAATTGTTCATTTTTAACCTGAATACTTTGTCTTTGATCACAAACTTTTTGCCATAATGGTGCTTGCTTTTGCGCCCACAACAACTGGTCCAAATATTGATTTTGTTGTATTTGAGCAGCTTCTTCTTGTACTAATTTTTCAGACTCGGCTTGGGCTTGTTTTAGCGCCTGGAAATCTACCAAAAGCCCTTTCTTGCGCGCAATTGCTTCACGTAATTGTTCTTTTTGGCTTTCAACATTTTGTAGTTTAGCGGCTTGCTCTTGCTGACTTGCCTTTAATTCTGCCAAGCGCGCTTGTACTCGTTCAAACCATAAACCATACTCTACACTCGGAGCCAAGCCTTCTTTCTCATAAACACTTTTTTGATAAAGCTCAACTTTTTGCGCCTGAGCATCACTTTTATCTCGAATTTCCTTGGTTTTTCTGGCAATTACCTGGCCTAAATCTGCATAAATCTGGGTGTCAAAAATTTCTTTGAGAACAACTTCCTTGGCATTACTATCTGCTTCCAAAAAATTTCGAAACTGTCCTTGTGGCAACACAATCACTTGCCGAAATTGTTTGGCCGTCAAAGGGATAATTTCTTCAAGCTTGGCTTTAATTTCTTTGGCCTTGTCTAAACTGTGAAATTCCCCCAGTTCATCTTCATAAGTTAATTCGACTTTGGCTCCAACTTTGGTCAAACCTTGCCCCCCACGTTTAGCCCTAAAGTAAGCGGGTTGCCTCATAATAGTATAGATTAAATCATGATGCTCGAAAACTAGTTTCACCTGGGTAACTTCTTTTTCACTAGCAAATTCCGAACGTAAATCCTCCCCACGTCGATCAGAACCCGAAGTTTCTCCGTAAAGAGCAAAACTCATAGCATCAAAGATGGTCGTCTTTCCAGAACCTGTTTTACCACTGATTAAAAAGAGCTGACTATCGCTAAATTCATTAAAATCAATCTTAGCTTCCTGATAAGGTCCAAAATAAGATAATTCTAAAGTTAATAGTTGCATTTAATCTTCCTTTCCAACTTTTTGCAGACAATCTTCCACTAAAGCTAAGTCCGCGGGTTCTAAATCTTTACCAATTACCTGACTAAAAAATGTTTGCACTAATTCAGTGGGTTGCATCTCTCCTACGCCTGCCACGACTTCAAAGCCTGTTGAAGAAAAGGCTGGCGTTTGTCTTTGGAGATTGAACATATGTGGGTAACAAGCTAACAGACGTTCATAACTATCAAAGACTGGTTTTTCATCCGTCATGATCACAGATACATACGAACCTACAGGAATTTCCTGTCGCTTTTCTGCACGCGTTAATTCTGCCACCGTGCCTTTTAATTGATACAAATCATTTAAAGGTTGAATTTCTCGGAAATAAGGCGCATCCATATTCGTATCCACAATCCAAACCCCTTTTTTATCCTTAGCCTCCGAAGCCGAAAACTTCAAAGGGGAACCACTATACTTAACCTTATCCATCTGCAAAGCATTGGCTTTGTGAATATGACCTAAAGCAACATAATCAAAACTCGCAAATAAGTCCACCGGAACGGCTCCTAAACCACCAACTTCTACCTTGGTTTCAGAATCTGACCGTAGGCTACCCGCCGCAAAAAAGTGACCAACAAAAACATGCTTTTTCCCCACCACAAATTTTTCTTGGCAGCACGCTACTACATCTTGCATGGCTTGGGCTAAATCTTGATAATCTTTATCAAAATAATTTTTGGCTTGCGCCAACTTGAAATAAGGCACTAAAAAAAACTGACAATCCCCAATTTCTACCGGATCAAAGGCATCTTCCAAACGAGTATTCAAGTAAAAATGGTTTAAACGATACCACTGATTTCCCGTATTCAAACGGACTGCAGAATCGTGATTTCCATTAATCATCAATAAAGGATACTTTTCTTCCAAATTCAACTGCACAAGCATTCGATTCAAAAGAGCAACACTATCTTCATTAGGACGCGGGCTATCATACAAGTCTCCAGCAATCACGATAGCATCAACTTTTTCTTCTTTAGCAATGGCCACAAGCTTTAAAAAAGCATCCCACTGTTCCTGACGCAAGTCGAAATCTCCCAATTTTTTCCCTAAGTGCCAATCTCCAGTATGTAAAAATTTCATTTTTGGCCCACCTTTCCCAATACTCTTTTTTAACATTATACGCGATTTGCTAGTTCGTAATATTTGAAAATTCGCAAAAAAAGCTTAACA
>NZ_AZFH01000203.1:1098-5671 GCF_001435735.1 Ligilactobacillus equi DSM 15833 = JCM 10991 | reverse complement strand
CAGTATACAGAGAGATTGCCCGATAATTAATACGGGGGTGTTATAGGGTGCTTACTATAAATCTAGCAAATCTTCATCATTTTCCCCTTCGACAATTAAAAGTACTGCTTTTCTAGATGCCATCTATTTCTCACCTCTATTTACCTTACCACTAAGACGTAAGGCACGTCTAATATCCCCACTTTTGACAGGTTCAAATAATTCCTCTTTTTCACCGCCTAATTGAATCGTACCTTTTGCTTAATAAAAAACAGAAATGCCCTAGTATCACTGATTATGTCAATGATACTTAACTAGCACCACGCACAAGATAAATAAATATTGATCTTTACAAAATACTAAAAATATGATCCAATAATACTAACCTAATATTTAAAGGAGACTTGCAGCAATGATCTACAATGATTTACTATCATCAGAAACGCTAAGTTTAAGACAATATTTAAACTTAGAAAATGGAATTTACACCATTCCATTCTCACAAAGGCAATATGAGTGGTCTAGAAAAGAAGTTACTCGACTTTTTAATGACTTAATTGCTGTTTCTCAAGATCCAGATAATAATCATATTCTAAATTTTTTTACTTTCTCAAAAAACGAAGATAGAGATACATTAGAAATTTTTGACGGCCAACAGCGTACTATCACTAGCATGTTAATTATTGCAAATGTTCTCCAAAGAATTGCTATTGACGATCCATCTGCAGCTGACCAGTATCGTGATCGATATGTAGAGCAGATTGATCGTATGTCAACCTCACAGCAGCAAAAGAAACGAAAACTCCTTTTTGATTCTACGGCAGATTGTGACTTTTTTTATAAAATTACTGGCTTGAGTTTTAATTCAAACGACAATGCATCTGTATTGAATGACAAAAAATTAATAGGGAACCAAAAAAAATTAGCTGATAATTACGTTATCATTTCTGAACTTTTTGATGAATATCTTGAAATAACAAAAGAAGTTTCACTCAAAGAAATTATTAATAGTATTTTGGATCATACATATCTTATTCGACTCATTGCTGAGAGTGAGGAAATCGCACAAAGTATGTTCGAAACTCTTAATAATACAGGTCGTAACTTAGAAAAATATTATGTGTTAAAAAATGATTTCGTTAGAGTTTTGGGTGAAAATAATGTCCGAGATACTTGGAACGATATAGATAGCAACGTACAAGAAAAAAACCGTAAGAACTTTCTCATAGCTTTCACTACGTTAGTTTATGGCAAGTATCAAAAAAATCAGTTAGTTTACGACACTAAAACTAGTGGTGAAAATGTTTTGGAACACCTTTATTATAATATAGATAACAGCAAAACTGGTGACATGACGGCACTAATGGACAATATTAAATTGGCTTCAGCTTCATTTATGTGTATTTGCGATCCTTCACAATATGCGAACGCATCCGTAAACGATAAAAATGAATATTCGCAACTTATCAATCGATTATCGATGTTTAACATCAAACAACACCGTCCGCTAATTCTTGCAATGATGATGAAAAATATTGAAATCGGTAAGATTAACTTCTTGCTCCGTAAAATCCTTTCTCTCGTAGTACGTAATATATATTTTAGAGAAGATAAGGGAAATACCGTTGAAAAACCATTTTCTCAAATGGCCTTTGAATTTTATAATGAACAAAAATCATTTGATGAAATCTGTAGTCAAATTGATAAACTTAAAATTAAAGATAGTAGCTTAGTGTCTGCCATTCTTGATAAGAAAATTCCAACTAGTCAAAATCGTAAAATCGCCTTTATTTTAAGTGAAGTTTATAAACGAAAACTTAAAGGTACTGAAGTCACAATAAAAGACAATTCTAACGATTTAGAACATATTTTACCACAAAACCCAGCTCACGGAAGTCAATGGTTAAAAGACTTTCCTGACGAAGAAATGCGTAACGAACTTACGTTTAAATTAGGAAATCTTACTCTATGGGATAATGGTACTAACCGTAGTGCTAAAAATAAAGAATTTGTTGAAAAATGTAATTATTTTAATAATAGTCTTTTAGAAGAAAACAAGAAGATTGCTTGTCACAAACATTGGACAGAAGAATTAATTCTAAAACGTACTAAACAGTTAGCCAAAGAAATTTGCCAAGTATTTTAAGTACTTCTGAAATAAAAATCCCTAAAAGGAAGATAAGTGAGGCTTATTTACCATTGTCTGATAAAGCTCAAACAAAATGTAGAGCTCACTCGTCGGTAAGCGTCACATAAGATAGCCTCCTATTCAATTGATGTCACTTGGTATAATTAAGACATCAATTGATATAGGAGGCACTTTTCATGAAGTTAAGTGATGTTGTTGCGTTTGAGCTCTTAGATGATGAACCACAACGAACTAAAACTAAGCCAGATTTAGTTGCACAAATTAATGTTGAAGGTGTTTTTTTAATGGAGCGTCTCGTGATGTTCTCAACGGAATTAATAAGTACTTATGGCATAGGAGTAATCATGTTTCCAGATGTTAGTAAAAAGCAGATTGCAAGAAACAAATCGATATTTGTATAAACAAGACGAAGGAGAGTTCATATGAATTATATAACTTTAAATGAATTTATTGCAGCGTATGAATCTGATACAGTTGAAGAGATGTATACTATAAACGGCATGAATATAGAAAAGAAACATGAAATTGATGATTTTTATAAATTTTCAAAACTATTATTGAATTGTTATGATTCTGAAGAAGTTAATAGTGTTGATATTTGTGGATGGTATTTTGGAGTTGATTTAAAGATACTTCCGGATTTTGATGCTCTTTGCATCACAGACAGATGTATTTTTAATCTTGACTTGAAGCATAAATCACCAAAAAAGGAAAGTTTAATTAAGAAATTTAGAACTCAAACAAAATTTTTAAAAATTTCTCAAAGTAAGTATAAAGACCTAAAATTAATATCTTGTTCGTTTGACGCTGAAAAAAAGATTCTTTATAACTATGACGAAAGCTCTGAAAGTATTCTTCCGATGGATATGAAGAAGTTATATGATGAGCTAAACGTAGGAAATGCTCTTGGCAAGAATATTGTTTTAGAGCTAGAGTCAAGTGATTACATAATATCACCGCTACAAAATATAACAAAGTTCCTAAATGGTGATTACTGGCTAAATACTAATCAACTAAACACTGTAGAGAATGTTATGAAAAGTAAAAATTCACTGATGGGCATATACGGTAAAGCAGGAACCGGTAAAACGTTATTAGGATTGGATATTGCAAGAAGGTTAGTGAATAACGGTAAAGCTGTATTGTATCTTTTTTCAGGAAATAAAAGAGATACACATAAAGAATTAAAAGAAAAATTTACAAATTTGCAAGTTAAAGGTATTAAGGAATTAAAAAGTATAAACTTAGACGAGTATGACTTTGTTATTATTGATGAGGCACAAAAGTTATACCAGTGTAATATGAATTATTTATTAGACTGGGGAGAACGTAATACTCTAGGTAAGAAGATCCTCTTCTTGTTCGATAAGGGACAGGTACTATCGGATAAAGACAAAGGGAAAGGTCTATATAATTATTTAATGGGGTGTAAAAATAAGGGACTAGCCAGTCTTTATGAATTAGATAAAAATATTCGAACAAATGATAAGATTTTATATTTTATTCGCTATATCATGAAAGCAAATGATATTCCAAAAAATGTGTCAAAAGCAGAGATAAGGAATGCAGTAGACGTTAAGTATTTTTCTTCAGCAGTAGGTGCAATTTCTTGGATCCGTAGACTTAGTGAGAAGGACGGTTTTAACTTTTTGGTACCCGCGGGTGATAAGCTACGTAAATCTAGTAGAAGTAAGTTTGAATTTGTATCAGATTTATACAAGGAAACGCATAGTGTTATCGGTGATGAATTTGACAATGTTGTAACTTATATTGACGATAGATTTGAGCTTACAAAAGGTAGAATGCCTCACTTGGTTAAATCACCGAAATATAGCGAATATTATTATATTGACAATGAACTATATGTTAATATGACTAGAGCAAGGAAGAAACTTTCGATTGCGATTATAGATAATCCAGCGGTATATAAATATATTGTTAAGTTTCTTCAGGAATAGGTTAATAGGTAAGCACGGCGTAATGTAAGCACAACATAACAGGATGTAAAAAGAAGCGATAGAAGAAATCCACTAATTAGGACTTCACCATCGCTTCTTTATTTTCTATAATTTTTTCAAGCTACATATCGTCGTCGACCGGCAAGTGAGCTTAACATTTTGCCTGAATTTCATCAGACCATGGCAAATAAGCGTCAACGTTAGAATTTTTTCGCAATTCCAGCTGTTCGAAGATATATTTCAAGTATTTATAAGCATCCAAATTGTTTAACTTTGCGGTTTGAACCAAAGTATAATATACTGCGTTAGCTTGGGCACCCTCATAAGATTTAGAAAATAAACTATTCTTGCACCCCAACGTAGTTGGGCGGATGCATTGTTCAACTTCGTTGTTTGATAATGGCATGCCTCCTATTCTAAAAATTCCTTCAAGTCTACTTCTTTGATTAAAAGAATACTTAATCGCATTCTTCAATCGACCATTTGA
>NZ_AZFH01000203.1:0-984 GCF_001435735.1 Ligilactobacillus equi DSM 15833 = JCM 10991 | reverse complement strand
TTCTGGATAGACGTTAGAGCTATATCCAGTCCATCCATCACATATTATCGCACCGCTATATTAGAAGAACCACGTGTATCAGAGTGCTTGTAAAAAGTTCCCTTTTTAGCTGGCTTGATTCGTTTTTCAGGTAATGGATTTAAGCCCTGAAGAAGCCACTCAATTTGTTGCTAAGTTATCTCAGAAACCTCTTCACGATTTCTAGGCCACTGAAGTCGCCCATTTTCAAATCGTTTGTAAAGCATAGTAAAACCTTCGCCGTCCCAATAAAGTCCTTTAAAGCGATCATTTCTGCGTCCACAGAATAAGAAGAGCGAATCGTCATAGACATCCATTTCATAGTAATCTGAGATTAAAAGTGCAAGACTATTAATCCCTTTACGTAAGTCAGTATTCCCACAAACGATATACACATGTTTTGGATAATTGTAGTTAATCAGCATATTTCATCACCATTTTTATAATATCTTGTAATAGTTCTTCCTTCGTTTCATCAAAGACTGATATTTTGAAGGATGTTGTTTGGATATCTGCTATTATCTTTTTTCTACTGTACTTTGGTTTTCGCTGCGGACGTCCCTTACCGGAAAGCGGAGCTTTTGCTTGATCCACCTCCGGTGACTTAAAGTTGACTGGTACAATTTCTGTTATCTTTTCCATTAAAAAATCCCTCCGTAGTACTGATTTTCTTCCAGTATACAGAGAGATTGCCCGATAGTTAATACGGGGGTGTTATAGGGTGTTTACGCATTTATGACTTGCCTCATTCCAGTCACTACCATATTTTCCATACTAATCAAACAACCCTGTTGCAAATTTATACAAACAGGGTCGTTTCTAAATTAAGTTATTATTAATAAACGTAACACATACCATTAACTAAACTTTTCGCTAATGTACTGTGCCATACTTTCCATATCGGTGAACATTGGTCTTGCGTCAAGAAAACGGACAAGTTAAAATGAGATTTTTAACGACTAATCA
>NZ_AZFH01000202.1:23392-83246 GCF_001435735.1 Ligilactobacillus equi DSM 15833 = JCM 10991 | reverse complement strand
CAGTATACAGAGAGATTGCCCGATAATTAATACGGGGGTGTTATAGGGTGCTTACAAAAAGACCAACGTAATAACCAACCACTTAAATAAGTTAATTAAAAAGCACTAAAAATCATGTCCGCTATTATCGCGATAACCTTGATTTTTAGTGCTTTTATTGTGGTCACTTAGCTGAATTATAACTTTTCTAAATTTCGAAATTTTCCTTAATACTAATTCAGCCACCCATTATCACGAGCAACTTTAACTGCTCGTGTCCGGTTAGGTACACCTAATTTGTTAAAAATACTTGTTATGTTGTTCCGAATAGTTCCATCGGATAAAAATAGTTTTGTAGCTATCTCCTTGTTTGTCAATCCTTGAGCTATAAAGTCAATAATCACTTGTTCTTTCTCACTCAATGGATTTACCTTTTGAGTAAACATGTCCATTAATTCTGGAGAATATTGTTTCTTACCTTGTAAAACTAAGTTGATTGTCAACATTAAATCATCTATTGAACGATCTTTTAATACGTAAGCATCAACATCCGCTTGTAGCGATCGTTTTAAATAACCTTCACGTTTAAAGGTCGTTACAATGATAACCTTAGTTTGTGGTTTATGTTGTTTACTCCACTCAAGGACTTCAATACCCGATTTAAGTGGCATTTCAATATCTAAAATTGCCACATCAATTTGATACTTCGAAAGTAACTCAATTGATTGAATCCCATTTTCAGCTTGAAAAACTTTATTAACCTCATCTTCCATTTGCAGCAGTTGGCACATTGCATCTCGTAACATTGACTGATCCTCTGCGACTAATAAATTCATTCTAATATCACCTCAGATAAGATAACTTGCACGACTGTTGGAGTTTTCACTGAAATAATTTTTATTCCTTGAACTCCTTTACCAATTCTTCCTCTAATTGAATGCAGGGGAGCTTCGGTAGTTTCCTTAAATCCCTTGCCATTATCTGTAATTTCAACAATAATTCTCCCCCTAGTAGAGAAAAGGTTTAATTTACAGCTACTAGCTTGAGAATGTTTTATAACATTCGTAATTAATTCACGTACCACCATAACTAGTAGTGATTGTTGATTAGGAGCAATGATTTTATTTCCCAGTTGATAGTCTAATTCAAAATCAATTTCAGATAAATCCATCATTCTTGTTATCTCTGATAACTCTTCTGATAATGTGCGTGTTTTAAGATTATCTACTAACAATCGTACTTCTGACATTGATACTTTACTTATTTCTCGAAGCTCACTAATCTGTTTAGCAACTTCATCATACTTTTGCTTCTCTAATTGCTTAGAGGCTAATTCTAATTTAAGTGTCATCATCGCAAACGTATGACCTAAGGTATCGTGTAAGTCACGTCCAATTCGATTACGCTCATTCTCTGCAGCCAATAGATTAATATACTTATTTTGATTGTTTAACTCTCGTTGTAATTGTTCATTTTGATTATGATAACGTTTGATGTATACAATTGCCAAACATACAGCAAATATAATCCACATTTGCATTGCCATTAGCGAATAATCACTTGAAGTTTGATAATTTAGCGTATAGTACCCCGCTATCGCAATTATACACGCTGACGCACTAATAAATTGATACGATTTAATATTTGCCTGAAATTTATACGCAATCAGATTGAAAATATAAAAGAAAAAATAGGCAATAGAATAATCAAACCACCAAATATAGCTAATGATATACGCTAGCAAAAGGTACCATGTTACTAAGATAACTTTTTTATTATTGGTAGTTGCCACAACAACATATCCTATTCCAAAAAATATAGTTGGTACTAACAACCATAATGACTTACGTGCAATAAAAGTATAGCCGATTGGAAAAATCAAATAAACGAGATAGATATAATATAGATATACTTTATTTTTTGTCATTACAAATCCTTTTTTCTAAATTTACTAACTATAACTACTAGGATTGAAAAAAGTAATACATATATTCCCAAAATAGCTATGGAATTTATAGTAATTTTACCATTATCAAGATAATTTGTAACTAATTTCCATAATTGGGCGGAAGGTAAATATTGTAATACCCTACGTAAAGTTTTAGGAAATTCGGAAAGTGGTATCCATAGTCCCCCCAACATTGCTAAACTCAAATATGTAATATTACATACCGTTGATAATAATTCTGTTGACTTGATGAACGATAATAGATATCCTAGTACAAAAAAACAACTGACTCCAAGTAATAATAGTAACCCTGAAACTACCCACTTTCCAAGTGGCAAGTTTATCCCAAGATAGTAATGCGATACACCAAAAGTCAATATAATAGCTAATAGGTAACTTACTAAAATTCGTATAATCTTGACAAAATAGTATTGCCATTGTGGGACTGGTGTATGCAATAAAGTTCGTTTACGATTATTTGTTTCGTCATCTTTCAAAGAATAAGGAAAAGTAAATAAGCAAAAGCATAGTCCTGAATAAGTTACCATTGATATAGTTGTTTGTTGTATATAATGATTAACGATTGCTCTAGGACCTGTGGAATAAACTTGTGAAAAAATCAATAAAAAACCTATGGGCAAGATAATTCCAAAAATTAACGACTGAAATCCCCGTTTAGTTAAAATAAGTTCATTTTTCAATAGTGGATACAAAGTTTCCATTTATTTATCCTCCGTTACAGTGAAAATTTTCTTTAGTAGGGTTATATTGTTCATTTCGATATCAGCAAGATCAACTTGGGGATAGATAATGTCCCACACCTTTTGAGGATTTTGCGTAGTAAAGCAAATATTGTCCTTTTTTAGTTCGACATCATAGATATAGGTTAAATCACGTACTAAATTTACATATTTTATAGGAATTGAAAAAACTTTTTCTTCTTTTTCTGAACGTAAAGCATATGGCGTCGTATCCCTGATAAGTTGACCTTTATTAAGGAGAAGTACCCTATCTGCCGTATGTTCAACCTCTTCAATGTAATGAGAAGAATAAATAATCGTCTTGCCTTGCTTTTTTAATAATGAGATTACTTTCCAAAAATGCTGACGAATGTTTGTATCCATACCTGCCGTAGGTTCATCTAAGAAAATAATTTGTGGATTACCAATAACAGCTAATAAAAATGACAGTAAACGCTTTTGTCCTCCCGATAATTTTTCAGTAAATTGATTTTTTTGCAACTCACTAAACCGTAAAATATTATCTACTTCTTGTAAAGATAGTGGATTATTATAAATCAACCGATAAAAGCTAATTAGTTCTTTAACTTTCATTCTTTTTTGAATAATATTTTCCTGATAAAGAACGGAAACTTTATCTTTTAACTTCTTACTTCTCGGACTATCTTTTAAAACCGTAATCATTGTTTTTTCTGTACTATAATCGCCTAGTAGGCAAGAAAATAATGTTGTTTTTCCCGCCCCATTAGGACCAATAAGAGCTATACATTCACCCTTACTAACTGTAAAAGATATGTCGTGTAAAACCTTCTTAGTACCAATTTGCTTATTTAAGTGGTTAACTTTTATTACTTCTTCCATAACTTTACCTCTTCAACTTTAATTTATAATTATTATAAAAAGACTAATTGAAAGTGGATAGCTATAAATATCATGACATCGCATGACAAATGTCATTTCTCTACAGCAATAACCAACCACTTAAATAAGTTAATTAAAAAGCACTAAAAATCATGTCCGCTATTATCGCGATAACCTTGATTTTTAGTACTTTTAGTATGGTCACTTACGTTAATTCAATATAATCTCGTAAATGCTTCAAATTTCCATTAAGGGCATGTTTAGCAATCGGAACAAATAGCTCCAAGGGGAGATGTGAGTCAAAAGAGTCAATAATTACCGTCTCATTTAACAGTGTTTCATCCCCCAGATTAACTACTTCAAATTCAATCTGATACTTGGCCTTAGTACCGACGATTTGGTAAATCACAGTATCTTTGTGTTGAACAACTTGCAGCTTTTCAACCCCATTTAACGCCGGTGTTTTTCTTGTAAGCATATAGCTTTGACCGTCAAAGTCCACCAATGTAATTTCTGGAACCCAATTTAAAAGATTAGTCGGATTGGCCAAGACTTGCTTAGTCTTATCTGGGGTAGTAGCAATTTTAATTTGATTGGTAAATAATTTTTTCTCCATATAATAAAACCTCTTTTCTTAAGATGGTTTTATCATAGCAAGATTACTTTTTTTCCGAAAATCAGAATACTGATATTTAGAAATCATCATAAACTTTTTCAGCAAATAATTCTGTAAAAATCTGACTTCGTTGTTGTGCCACATCTTCTTTGTCACGCACTTGACTTTGGTGAGCTACTTTAGCTAACAAGTAATAATAATTAGCTAACATATAGTGTGAATTATGGCTTGTTACAAAGGCTATCCCCTCATTTATCCATCTTGAAGCGGTCGGATAATCTCCTAACTTGTAATGAATCATCGCTACTAAGTAATAAATGATATTCAAATTTTCTTCATAAGGTAATGTTTGCCACTTCTCAGTAGCTTGACTGATTAATTGCGGAATTTCTTTTACCTCCCCATGAACTACCTTAACTAAAGCTAACGATACTAAAGATAACCTTTTTAGCGACGTAATACCATCACTTGCAATCGCTAACTTGAGGTTTTTTTGAACTTCAGAGAGCTGCGCTTGGGTGTTAAACAAGGCAATCGCCAAGTAATAGTAATACGCTTGAGTTTGCTCATCATTCTGAATTAAATCTAGAGTTGCGGGTTGTTGTAAAAATTCTCTTAACTCTGCATATCGATGCTGATTGCACAAAGCAACAAGGGTTTGATTATAATTACTATCATCAGAAATATCATAATCCACAGCTAAACTTATTTCTTGTAGACTTATATCCAAACGTTGGCAAAGTCTAATCAACAAGGTTGCATTAGGTGTATACGTCCCATTTTCAATGGCTGAAAGCATTGACTGCGAACAAATACCATTCGCCAATTGTTTTTGCGTCAAGTGTTGCTCCAGACGCTTAGCACGTATGGTTTTTCCGAGATTTGTGATAATAAATTTTACTCCTTTCTTCTAGTTACTACTTAATTTATGCTTAGAAATACTTTCAAAATAATATTTTAAAATCCCTTTTTCTAATCCAGAATAATCACTTACTTTTACATCAAGTATAGGGTCCCCTTCATTATATTTTATCTGAAAATTTTGTTTATTCAATACTGTCGGTGCTAATAGTAATGCTTGAATACCAGCTAGATACCACTCAGGCATTTCTGTTATGTAATCACTAACTTGTGAAATTGCCTTTGATTTATGTGGCTTGCCAATATTTTTACCATAACCAATTACAATAATTGCTTTTGCATTAGAAAATTTCTTTTGGTTATAAGTTCCACCAATAAACCAACTATTTAGTCCCCTTTCTTGAACAAATAGCATCAATTTGGCCGCTGAATACCCTAATTTTTCATCATCTTGACCTTCTAAAAGGATAGCATTACTAGCATTTTGAGCCATAAAAAGCTTGGCAAACTTCGATAATAAATCATCCTCATTTGTAATTAACTTCATACTTAGGGCAAATTGTTGATTCAGATTGGCAACTTCTTGTATTATCGCATCAATATCTGCTTGAGAGAGTGATTGCTTTTTATATTTTCGAACCGTATGGCGACGTTCCATAATTTCGTGCAAATTCATATTAATCCTCCAGTAGTTGTTTTAAAGTAATAGTAATAAATTTAGGATCGTACTTGACTAAATCATTAATAAGTAACTGAATATAACCTGTCAAGGTTGTTACTATCTGCAATAGGAAATATTCAGAATCTTTTAACTGCCCTGCATATTTTTTTACTAAATTCCAAAATACAAAATTATAATCTTTAGCTTGATACATCTCTTTAATACTTCCATTGAACAGTAAGAATTCGATTAATCTAGGCTTTTCAACCGCTAAATTACACAAAAAATCAGCAATAGCTAGCAAATTATCGAACGGTGTATTCAATGAACTCAACTTTAAATCCGAAACTAATTGTTCCGATAATGATAAAGACACCTTGTAAAATAATTCTTGTTTACTCTTAAAATTTTTATACACTGCACCCGTAGTCAGCCCGACTGAGCTAGAAATTTTTCTAAGTGATAAATCATGAAAATCATTAACAGAAACCCACTTTGTTGTTACAGAAATTAATAAATCTTCTGTATTAGACATTTAAAACTGACTCCTTTCTAGATAACGGTGTTATCAAATTCCTTGATGATAACACTGTTATCTAAAAGTGTCAAATTTGGCTTACTTTAGACTAAAAAAGACGTTACCAACTCACTAGAATGTAGTAACGTCTTGTATTTAATTAATTTTTCTCATTTAAATAAGCCAATAGAAATTCTTCCGCTAGGCTTCCTGGCCAAATAGCTTCTTGAGCCTTTGAGCGACTAAACCATGCATAACGGTCAACCTCGTTATTAACCTTAAAATCCTCTAAGTCATCAACTACCACGGTAAAATTACACATTAGCGTGTTAGATGGCTGATAAAATTTAGAGCGGTTGAAATGAATTACTGTAGGTGTAAGTCCCGTTTCCTCAGCTAGTTCCCGCTTTACTGCTGTTTCGAGGTTTTCACCTTGGTAGAGATAACCCGCCACTAAAATATTTTTCTTCCGACCGTATTGTTGAATTAGTAAAATTTCATCCGTTTGTTGATTAACCACAATCATAGAAATGGCCGTATTAAAAAAAGGAAAACGATAGTCTTTACACTGATCACAATAAGGCACCTGGCCCTCGTTTTCTAAAAATTTCTTTCTTAATTTTGTCCCGCATTGCGGACAGTATGCTTGTTGCATGTTATCATCTCCGTTATTATCACTAATTTAGGACTTCGTAAGTTCCCCCAGCCATACTTCCTACCTAAAATACCACTTCATATGCCAAACGTTCACCGTCAATTGGGTCATCTACTGTAACTAAGCCACAGTAGTTAAAACCTACCTTGGTAGCCACTTTTTGCATAGGATAGTTAATCCGAAAAGTATCAATCCGCGCTGCTTTAAAGCCTTGGCTTTGAATGTGTGCTAATAACATTTGCAAGAAAATCTTTCCTAGCCCCTTACCTCGAATTTTGCCAGATGTGACGACTCGGTGAATGGCTATATAGTTATCACTAGCTTGCAACCAAGAGCCATCACGAATTTCAGCATAGCTAGGATCAGGTCCAACTAATAAAGTTGCCACAGCAATCACTTGTTTTTGGTCTTCTAATACGTAACATGTACCATTAGCAATATCTTGGGCAAAAACTTCACGGTTAGGGCTTCCACTTTGCCATTGGCTGCTACCAGAGGCCTTTAAAAAAGCACGAGCATCTTCTAGCATCACTTCAATTTGGTCTAAGTCATGGTTTTGGGCTAATCTTAGTTTCATTAACAACACCTCAATCAATTTTAATCATGATTTTAGTATAACCGACTATGCCGGAATTTAACAAATCAAAAAAGCCCTTCGCTTCAAGAAAGACTTTTCCAAAAGGCTATGTCACAACAAACAGTTGATAAATAGCCATTTTTATAGGGGAGTATCAGAACTCCCCTACAAACTGTTATTTGCAGTTATCTATACTCATTTGGAATTTCGATATGAAATGTCTCACACAATAACTTCACATCATGTGCATCATTTTCATCAAACTCGTATCCCAGATGGAACATTACTTGACTATATGGTTCAATACAGGAAACCTCTATTTCCTCAATTCTTCCTTTACCCGAAAAAGTTTCTACCGGAAAACAATCCCCATCATAAAGAATTTCACCTTCGTCCGTATATTCAAAACAATGCAAATCAATAATTCTGTTTTTCAAATCTTCCCATACAGTATGGTTCAATGTTGTATATTCCATCTTAATCTCATAAAAGCCATTAGCTTTCATTATTTCTATAAAGTTCTGATAATCGTTCTTTTCTACAAAAATGTCAATATCATTATGGGCTCTTGACTGATATCCAAGAAGAGCATCTACACCCCAGCCACCATCAAGAAAGACTTTAATCTCCGCATCTATTGCAAATTGAAGAATCTGTTTTACATCTGTTATATTGACCATCTTATCATCTCCACAAATTCTAATTAGGCGACCAGAGGAACTGCTGGTCTGTTTGATAAATCTCTGCATTTAGCAGTTTTCAATGTTGCCAAAACAAAAGTTAAGAAGATGTTCCTTTTCTCCATGTCGCTTTCTTTGGCGTAATTTACAAGGTTATTCCACACAAGATAGTTGTTCAGATACTTGGTAGAAACACCGTTAAAGCCACGCATAAACCTCTTTAGCTGGCTATGGTAGCTATTGATATGTTGGATATTATAAATGCCTTTCTTGGCTTTGCCAGTCTTTAACTGCACAAGGTCAGTGCCATTGGCATTTGTAAATCTCACATAGGAGTTCATCTTGTCCGTAACAAGAGTGGAATTGGTCTTAATCCTACCATCATAAATATGATGTAAATCTCTTGTAGAAACTCTACCAGTATTCGTAATCTTGGAGATAGACAAGCCATTCCTATTAACCGCACAAGGAACACATACCTTTTCTTGGGACAAGCCTCTGATATGTGTAGAATGACCACGCTTATGAGCCTTGCGTGGCATAGCAAATGTCTTACTCTTGCTATGATTGCCCTTGTACGAGATGGCGAAAAAAGTTTCGTCAGCCTCAATAATGCCGTCAAGGGTAACATCGTCTGCCATATTCTGAAGTGCATCCAAAATCTTGTGTCTCCAAAGGAATGCGGTGTTTCTGTGAATCCCACAAGCAACAGCAGTCTTACGAATGGATAAGCCATTCATCATACAATCAATGTACTGCTCCCACACGGACAAGTCTTTTCTTGTACCAGACACAATGGAGTTCGTAGCAATCACGAAGGACTTGCCACAATCCTTACATACATATCGCTGTGTGCCATCTTTACGATGACCATTGCGAACCACATGGATACAGCCACAAAGAGGGCATACACGACCATTTGCAAAGCGTTCCTTTGCTACGAAATCTTCAATATTCAAAGACTTTACAAAGGCAGGACTTAAAAGCATTGTTTTAAGGCTTTCCTGCTCTGCGACAGTCAACTTACCGATAATATCTAATGCGTCTTTGATAGTAGGCATATCCAATTACCTCCTTCGGTGGTACTGTTTCTTACTATTGTTATACGCTATTTCTCGTCAAAAATCAACCATTTGTTGTGACAGAGCCTTCCAAAAAAATCAATGACTCGAGGCCCCAGAAGTTGCATCTGTTTCAGCTTCAACCTTCATTTGGTTTTCAGCAGTCACAGGATATGGCTTGCGAACTTTTGGGCTAGTTGAAGATGGCAAGTTATCTAGTCCATAGGATAAATTACGCACATCAGCATGCTTAACATCCTCAATGGTCTTGCAGCCAGTTAATTGCATATCAATTTCTAATTCAGAATTGATTTGTTCAATCACTGATTGAACCCCACTAGCACCACCTAAGGCTAAACCATAAAGGTAAGGACGACCAATTCCGACTAAGTCAGCCCCTAAAGCTAAAGCCTTAAAAACATGCGAACCACGACGTACTCCTGAATCAAAGACGATTGGCACACGCTTATTAACGGCCCGAGCAATTTCTGGCAACATATCAATAGTTGCGGGAGCCCCATCAATTTCACGACCACCGTGGTTAGACACAACAATCCCGTCAGCACCAGCTCCCAAAGCCAAGTAGGCATCATCAGCATTCATAACACCTTTGATGAAAACGGGTAAACCAGACATTTCCTTAATGCGAGCTACATCAGCCGGACCTATCTTTTGAGCTGAAGAAGCGTACATTTGAGCCACACTCTGCCCTTCACCCTTCCCGCCTAAGTAACGGGTAAAGAAATCCAAAGGTACTGGGAAAGTAAAGTTGGTCCGTAAATTAGCTTCCCGATAACCGGAAACCAAGGCATCCACGGTCAAAAAAATCCCCTTGTATCCGGCTGCTTTAACAGCATCAAAAACCATTTGGTTGAACTCCCAATCCTTACTTAAATAGAGTTGGAAGAAACGAGGAGCATCTCCAGTCGCCGCTGCAATCTCTTCTACACTCTTATTAGCATAAGTTGAAGAGGAGAAGAGGGCTCCAGCTGCCTTGGCCCCTTGCGCCGTAGCTATCTCTGCATCCTTATGAGCAATTCCATGACAAGCAATTGGGGCAATCATGATTGGCGTCTTAAGTTTCATCCCCATAAATTCAGTTGCCGTAGAAGGATTATCCATATCTGTCAATGAACGAGGTACGATTTGAAAGTGGTTGAAAGCAGCCGTATTATTACGCCAAGTCCATTCGTTTTCTGAACCAGAAGCAATGTAGTAATAAGCTGGTTCCGGCATGACTTCTTTAACTTTTTCTTCTAATTCATCCACATTAACCATGGTAATTTTTTCGTCCTTATCACTTTGAGGAAATCCATTGTAATATGCTGTCATAATCTCAAATCCTTCTTTCATATTTTGATATGGTCAGTTTATCACTTTGTGAAAGCGCTGTCAATTTCGTGATATTATGCACAATAAGGCATTAAAAAATTGACCGCCATTTAGACCGTCAACTTTCCAACTAATCTTTAAAAAGTCCTTTTCTTTCAATGATTTGATTAACACGTACCACAATCGGAGTATAAACCAAAATTTCAACGAAAACTGGTATCACAAAAGGAATCGTCCCTGCCCAAATTGCCGCTTTAAAAGACATTCCAGCAATTCCCGGAATCATCAACCACATAGAGCCTAAAACCAAGTAAACTAGCGCAGCTATACAATTTGCCACTAAAACATTAATATAAGACTTTGCCCGCTTATGTAAAAATAAGGCTACCAAAACGGCATAAACAAAGAATGAAGGCAAGTACCCCCCACTTGGAGTCATGAAAGCCGCTACCCCACCAGCAAAACCAGCAAAAACAGGTAAACCTACCGCCCCTAAAATTAAATAAGCAATGATTGTTTCACCAGCCAAAGCCACCGGCAACAGACTCCCAATCACCCCGACCCCCAAGGGTTGAAGCGTTAAAGGAATTGCGGGTAATGGTAACAATATTTGCGCGCAAATAATTAAAATTACTAACAATAAAGCTGCAAAAACAATTCTCTGAAGTCGTCTATTTTTCTGCATACATTAAAACCTGCCTTTACTAAATACTACTATCTCAGAATAGACTATATCAAAGCAATTGGCAACGCTTTATTTCGCTTGTATTTTTATTAACAAGGCCACAAAGCTTACATTAAAATGAATTAATTCAATAATTTTTTTGTATGCGTTTTATCTCACAAATAGCAATTTACTCTCTTTCCATAAATATATTGTCTAAACAAACCAACGCCTGGCCTACTTTTAATTGTGAAATTTCCGCATAATTTAAGCCTTGCGCATTCAAAGCAGTAAATTCTGTAGGATTAGCTAAGTGATGTATTAAATAGTTGTGGAACTGCCCTAGCATGCTGGCAGGTAAATCAAGTGGTGACTGGGTTACAACCGCCAAATTCAAACCATATTTGCGTCCTTCTCGTAAAAGTTGAAACATCCCATTTTGACTCAGATCAATTTCCTTCGTTGGCAAGTAACGGTGAGCTTCATCAATAAAAATCGTTATAGGAAATTTTTCCTTACTTTGACTCCGGTTTGCTAAAATAATCTGTAAAATCAAGGATAAAACCTGCTTTTGACTCTCTGAATACTGCTTTAAACCTGAAATATCTAAAACCAAGGCTCGCTTTTTAACCTTGATTTTCAAGAAAAGATTCAAAACATAACTCAACTCTAACTTGGACTGGCCTGGACGATTATGGCTGCCAAAGATTTCCTGAAAGAGGGGTTCGCTATTCCTACCTTGGAGATCCAAAATTTCCTCCCAGTGTGCGTTAATCGCGGGCCGATTATACTCCTGACCCAAGAGATGATAGTTTGCTCGTTCATCCGCATAAGGTAATACAAATTCTTCTAAAACTTGCTGACCCAATAACTTATAATTGTAATTGCGCATCCAAGTAGTTAGTTGATTCAAACGAGCTGTGTGTGCTTTGACCGCCATACCTCGTTTGGAATAAACGTTATGTAAATCACCTTGTAAATTGGCCTTAATCCGCAAAGACTGTATGGCTGCAGCCACCTTTTTAGATAAAATCGAACTGTCAATTTCCATAATCGCCAATAGTTGGGTAGCAGATAAACTTCCCGGATCAATAAAGCAGTTTTCTCCTAACTTGTAAGTTACTATTCCTTCCTGCTGACCATATTCACCCGTCGGATCCAAAACAATCACCGTCTGGTCGTTATCTTTGAGTTCCATAATCATTTTTAAGGCAGCGGTCGTTTTGCCACTCCCTGTTTGTCCTGTAATCAGTAGATACTTAGATACCAACTGCAAAGCGGTATAATTTTCCTTCATCAAATCACCTCAAATTAATTCTAACATAACCGTTTACAAAAGGTGAAAAAAGCAATGCCTCAACGACATTGCTTTTCCACTATTTTACATATTCCTCTGTTAAAGACATAAATTCCTTGACATCTTCTAAAATAGTATCAATTCCTGCTTGCCAAAAATCGGCTTGGGTAAGGTCAACCCCGAGGTGTTTTTGGGCTAATTCTTCAGTTGTCATCGCCCCCGTATCACGTAAAAGTGCAATATATTGGTCTTCAAAATTCCCCCCTACTTCCTTAGCCCGAGCATAGATGCCCTGACTAAAGAGATAACCAAAGGTATATGGGAAGTTATAAAACGGCACATCATCAATATAGAAGTGCAACTTAGCCGCCCAAAAGTGAGGGTGCCAGTTAGCCAAACTATCTGCAAAAGCCTCTTTTTGCGCTTTAACCATCAGTTCAGAAATTTCTGCAGGACTTAAAGTCTTTGTTTGTCGTGCTTCGTAGAAACTTCTTTCGAAGATGTAACGGGCATGAATGTTAAAGAACATCGCTACCGCACCTTGGAGCTTTTGGTCCAAGAGGTTAATCTTTTCTTCCTTACTTGTAACACTGGCAATCGCAGCATCATTGACTACTTGTTCTGCAAAAGTTGAAGCTGTTTCCGCCACATTCATTGCGTAGGCTTGGTTCAAGTGAGGTAAATCCCACATCACTGAACTATGGAAAGCATGTCCTAATTCATGGGCCAGCGTAGCTACTTCGTTAACCGAACCACCAAAAGTCATGAAAATTCGTGATTCTTTATTTTCAGGAAAACTTGAACAGTAACCACCTGCCCGCTTTCCCGGACGGTCTTGAGCTTCAATCCATTGACCTTCAAAGGCCTCCTTAGCCAAAGCGGCCATTTTAGGACTAAACTTTTGAAAGTTAGTCATGATAAAGTCAGCTGCTTGACTAAAAGTGTAGTGTTTAGCTTCAAAATCACCTAAGATTACTGGTGCTTCCTGATCTTGCCACACAGGCTTTTGACGCCCTAATAGTTGTGCCTTACGCTTTAAATATTCAACAAACGGTTGCTTATTTTGAGCAACTACTGCCCACATTTGGTCCAAAGTTGCTTGTTTAAGACGGTTATATTCCCGTGGTTCCTTGAGATAATCCGTCACGCCATGAAGCTTTTGGTCAGTTAAGCGCGCACCATCAATGTGGTTAAGGGTATCAGCATATAATTGTTCATCTTGGCCCCAAGCTGCTTCCCACTTTTCAAAAAGTTGGTCACGAACTTCCTTGTCCTTTGAAGACATCATTAAGTTAAATGCTTGACCGGCAGACAATTCTTTTCCGCCATAATTTACCTTTAAATTTCCAGAAAGAACATCATAGTGCCGACTCCAGGCCGTTTGGCCGTCAAGCTTTAATTGAGCAATAATATTTTCTTCTGTTGCTGATAAGAAATTTGCGCCATCCCGGCGGTATTCACCCAATACAAAGGCAACTTTGCTTAATTCAGGATCTGCTAATATGTCTCCCCATTCAGTAGCTGGAATCTGTGCCAGACTCCGCTGGAATTCCTTGTTAACTTGGGAGTATTCTGGTATTAATGCCATCACTTGGCTATCAAGCTGTAACGCTTGACTGTCGGTCACGTCAGCTGAACTTAAAGCTTCCGCAAAGGCACTCAACTGTTCTAAACCTTGATCAACTTTGGTCATCATAGTCAAAATTTCTTTTAAGCCAGCTACATCAGCTTGCCAAGTAGTAATCTTGGCTGCCAACTCTTTAATTTCAACTTGTAATTTTTCTAAACGCGCTTGAAAGGCAGCGGAACTACTGCCACCAGCAAAAATAGACTCAAGGTCCCAAACATCACGATATTCTGTCATAAAATTCCTCCTCGTAATTGGATTATAAGCTTAGTTTAAGCAAGCTACAGCAACTGGTCAAGTTATTTAGCGTAAAAAAACCTCCCAGCGGAAGGTTTAAAGCTTAATTAACGACATGTGCTTGACCGGTAGAATAATTAATTTGTAAGCCTTTTTGAACATTTGGTACAAAAACATTAAATTGGATACTACCATCTGCTGATTTAGCTTCCAAATGCGTTCCAGCAGGCACAATATTATTACCATCATAAATGGCCGTTACACGGTAACGAACGGTTTTATTTTGATCCAGAGCTTTACGCACAATCGATTCATAATAATTTTGCCCTGTTGAAGCCCGTGATTGAGCTTCATTAGCCCAGGCAGTTTGCGTTACAATGTTCTTAGGATTGGCCTCACTGGCATCAAATCCTCGAATATTGCCAATCAGAGCATACGCCAGCAAGTGTCCGCGATCATAGGCATGATTATAGGTTCCCGATAAGTTGGTTAACTGCATAAAACCACGTGGACGCCAGTTAGTGCGACCATTCCCCGTTTCTTCACGGTTACGATATTGGCGACTCGTTTTATTCAAAAGAGCATTCGCGACCGTTGGACGTCCCATGGAGTCAACTTCATTTTGCGCATAAGGACTATTCCCGTTTTTAGCGGTTAACCCTGTCTGATTTTTATTAATTACGAAAGCCCCTACCCCGTTCCAGCCAATATTTCCGCTCCCGCCAAGCTGGCGCACCACATTATCAGTCATAACGCTTCGAGCCAACTCTTGGTTCGGAGTGTATTCAGCTGGTTGCACCTGACTTTGCTTCAAATGACTCGAAGTTTCCGAAGTAACCTTATTAGTCCCTATTTTTGCTACCGATTCAACCTCGTTAACTATCCGCGTAACTGTAGGATTACCACTTTCTTTAGCAAAGCCTAGGGCTAAAAAGAGGGCTAAAACTAGCATTACTTTCCAAAGATGATTTCTTTTTTTCACAAACATCCTCCTCAGTTTTTATTCTTACATTTTAACAATTTACCATTTTTTAAACAACAAATAACCCTGACCATTTGCCAGAGCTATTTTCTTCTATAAGGTGAACACTTTTAGAGACGGTAGTCATCTTTTTCAATCGCAATTTTCTTTAATAACGCTGTTTGAACGTGAGTCCGACCTGCTTTTTTACGTAAATATTCGTTAGAATCCTTTTTTAAGTATTTGTCGTAATCAGAAGTAATTGAACCGTACCACCATTCCCGACAAAAACCATAAGTAATTAAAGAACGATATAAATCTTCAAAAATATTCATACGACTACGAGGAATCTCTAATACCCAGTCAATTCCTGTCAATTTTAAAATTCCGATATCTAAATAACGGTTCAAAGTCTGCTCACTTGCTAAAAAGACATAAGTTGCTTGGGCGGTTCTAATTTGATGTACTAAAGTTATATCCACTAAATTCGTTTTTTCTTCGATAATTTCCTCGTTAAATTGTTGTTCGAAAATCCGTTTAAACAAGGCTAATAACTCTTCTTGATGCGCCTTTAAATAATGATGTTGATAAATTTCAAATAAATTATTTAAATAGACAATTAGCTCAATAAGGGCATTTGATCCATAAAAAATCTTACTTGAATTAGTTTCCGTTAAAACTGAGAAGGATACGCCCCGACTCGATTCGCGCAGCTCAATTTGGACACTTTTTCCAGAAAAGGCATTTTTAAGACGAAAAATTTCTTCCCATTCGGTTTCTTCATACACATGTTGAAAGTTTAAATAATTATCTAAAAATTCCTTAACATTATTCTTTTCATTAGTTATTGCAAATGGCTGGTAACCAAGTGTAATACCCTCGGTGCCCCCTTTACGTGCAACTAAACTACTATATTCGCTATCAACAATTCCTTCAAATTTAGCTGCCAAATCACTGACTTGTTTACGGTACCATGACCGCATTTCTGGTGAAGTAACACCATTCTGAGCACTTGTATCATACTCGTCAAAAACCCTAACAATTTGATCCTGATACCAATTTTTCATCGATTGATTTAATTTTCCCATTATTTTTCTCCCTAAAATATTTTGGTCCCTAACCAATTTTATCTGAAAGCATATTCTTCCAGATTCCTATCTTATAGTATACACTATTTTAGTTATTTTTAAATCAAATTCACTACTTTTCTTGGATATACATGTCTATAAACTTGATTTATAACCTAATTTTCCTCTTTGAATTTCGAAAAATTTTAATAAAATTTCCAAGCTTCTAACTTGAACTTTCAAATAATTAGAACTATCATAAAGGTGTAGAGATGAAATACATGTTTTTGAAAGGACTTGATATTATGGCTAATGATCTTAGCAACCGTTTCAATCAACTTTTTGATGATAGTGACCGTTTCTTTGGAAACTTTGGACGTTCATTTTTCTCAGGTTTGTCGGATTCCTTTAAAGATATGAAGTCTGACATCAAAGAAAATGACGATTCTTACCAAGTGGTTGTGGACTTACCTGGGGTAGAGAAAAAAGACATTGCTTTAGACTTCAAAGACAATGTTTTAACTATTTCTGCTAAACGTGACTCTTTCAGTGATGAAAGTGACGCTGACGGTAACCTTATTACAAGCGAACGAAGTTATGGCTCTTTCTCACGTCAATATGCTTTTGCTAATGTTGAAGAAAGTAAGATTTCTGCTTCTTACCAAAATGGGGTCTTAACCGTCACGCTCCCCAAGAAGGCCGAAGCCATTTCTAACACACACCATATAACTATTGATTAAAAAGCCTTATAAAGTAATAACCGCTAGAAACCACGCTAGAATACGTTGATTTCTGGCGGTTTTTTAGCGTGATAATATCTCTAAATCCATCTCTTTATTTGTATCAATTTTAATGAAATAGGTGTACAATGTACATACATATAAAATCGAAAGGATGGTGCATACATATTTCTAATTTTTTTAACCCTGCGTATTCCACTAATTACTTATTAGGATTCCTTTTAGGAATCGTTTTGATTATATCTAACAACTGGCACAAGCATTTGCGAGGTAAAGCTGACATCTACACCTTTTTTATTTCAGCTAGCATTACCATAATTTGTGGACTTGGTTATTTGAGCCAGTTGTGCTACGGACACCATAATAGTTGGGGGTATTTCCTAATATACCTGTGTGAAACAGTTGAACTTATCTTTGAGGTCTTCCTACCATTTGGAAGTATGTGGGCCACTACTCATCGCTTTCACAAAAAAGTTACTCCACTTATAAAATTCCTGCTAACAATTCCCTTGATTGGTGGCATCTTTTTGGCGGTAACTAACCTTTTTGTACCACTTTGTTTTAGTGTCAGTGCTGACAATATTATTACTCAGCATCGATTCTATACGACAAATCTAATTCTAGGTGCGCTCTACCTAATCGGATGTGCCACAATGTATCTTTATGCACGTTTCAAGCGTTCTTACTACATTCGTTATCCATCTCTTCAGTTCGTCACACTCGTTTTTATTAGCGCTTTTTACGAACTAACTTACAGCACACCAGCCTTAATTTGGATTACCTATGGTATTGTCGGGGCTTGGTCCTCACTTATACTTCAAAGAGAGTATCTTTATCACGACAAACTTGTCAACGCTAATAATCGCCGGACACTTTACCTTTTACGTAACCACCTAACACACAAAAAAAGTAATTTATCATTTTTGACTTTAGAACTTTCTGATACTGATGGCCAGCAAAGAATTAGTAATATGGCACAACTCTGCCAGCGTATCAATCCTCTTTTATTTCATAAAGGTTGTCTTGTCCGCCTCAATACGCATACCTTAGGGATTTTTCTTAATTCACAAGATACACAAGTTCTTAAAAACTATCGGCAAAAAATCCTCCAAGTTTGTCAAAATTTTGAATTTACTTACCAACTTTTAGAAGCGGAACCGGTTTTGAGTCCCGATACAGTCGATGAAATTCTCTTACGTTACCCACAATCATTAAGGAGTAAAAATGACGATAACTTCACTCAGTCCCCTAATAATCAATAATTCATTTGTAATTATTTTGATGATAATTACCATTCTTACGACTAATTGGCGGAGAGCCCGCAAAAATACGGAAGATTTTTTGTTATTTCTTATCTGTATTAATTTAATCTCAACCTGTGCTTTCAATATCATCGGAACACATTTAATTGGATTACATAGTGAACTTGCACTAAAAGTGGTCTTTTTCTCTAAAAGCTTTGAATATTTTGAATATATGTTCATCCCTTTTTTACTTTTGATTTTCTGTCAAAATTTTTCTAAAGGCGAAATTAATTCAATTAAATGGCCCACATACCTTACGCCACTATTGGTTGGCATAGTGTCTCTAATTTATAATATTTTCTCCCCATTAGCTTTTAATATTAGTAAAGCTGGTACCTTAACCAAATATTCTTTTTACCACTACTATCTAACCATCGGGTTTATCTACCTTATTTTTATCTTGTTACTTTATCTGCGCGATAAAAATAATTTACGGGCTCTTAATTTCCCGCTATTCAGCATAATGATTATTTTGGGTGGGTTAGCACAATACTTTCTCAAGTTTGATGCCTTTTTTTGGTGTATTATCGCCATCACCGTAGTTGGAATTTTCTCACAACTTCAAAACCAAATGATTTACCGAGATGAGGTTACCGCTTTGTTTAACCGCGATTATTTTGCTCGTGTCATCCAAGGGAGAACCAAACAAAAAGCCGTCACAGGGATAGTAATTGACGTAACAAATTATTATCAAATTTACAAGCACCTTGGCGGAGCAAAAAGTATCGAAATTCTTGTTACGATTACAGATGCAATTAAGGGGTTAATCGGAAGTCGTGGAATCCTAATCCGTTATTCTGATAATCGCTTTATTATCTTGATTAATAGCCAAGACGATAAAACTGTAACTAACTTACGCAAGTTAATCATTTATCGTTTGGAACAATTTAATAACGATTTTGATAAAATTACCCTCAAACTAAATATCAGTCGACCAATCTACCATTTCAATAAAGTAAGTTGCACTCGCTTCCAAAACGATTGGGAGCATGAAGAAAAAGCTAAAGCTTAAAGATAACATAATAAAAACTGCGAGAAATCAGCGTTTTTAACCGCCTGATCTCTCGCAGTTTTTACTTTTAAAGACTTTTCTCTGCCTCTTAACATTTTTACAAATTAAAAATGTTAAAAAGCTAACTGAGCTAATAAAGCTAAGGCTGTGACAATTAAAACGGGACCTATAATAGTAGCCAACATTGTCAAAAAAGCTACAAAGACATTGGTATCAGCATTGAATATCTTACTCATTACGTTATCCTTTCTGTTTTTTAATTTACAGTAAAGATAACACTTCCAACACCCAAATACTATCAAAATTCGCTAAAAAATCCCTCATTTTTGTATGAGAAAAAAGCGATATATCAACCTTTTTAAATTGACATACGGAGATAATCTTACATTAAAATTCCTTCGATTTCCGCTAAGTTCTGACAGAAATGAATTCCTTTTTGTTTGGCTGGAGTTGACAATTCCATATCTATCATAGTATGTAACATTCGCTCTAAATCATCGTAATAACCATTGAAATTATAAAAAATACAAGGCGCCCCTTCTAGTTGATTGAGAGCTTTTTTAGACATGATTTCAGAAATTTCTTCCAAGGTCCCTAACCCTCCAGGAAAAGCGATAAAAGCCTCACCATAATTAATCATCGTCTTGCGTCGATCAGGAATATCCTTTTCCACTATTAATTTAGTCAACCCTTCAAATTCAACACCTTCATCCATAAACATCTGTGCTTCAACCCCAATGACTTCGCCACCAGCTTTAAGAGTCGCTCCAGCCAAGATTCCCATCAATCCTGACTTAGAACCACCATAAACCAGCGTATGCCCATTTTGACCAAGCCATTGTCCTAGCTCTTGAGTCGCTTTCATCAACTTAGCATCTTTCCCTGGTGTCGAACCAAGATACACTGTAATATTCAAAAAATTACCTTCTTTAGTTTTTCTTTATTATAGCACGCTTGAGCAAACATCTTGAAATACATTGTGCAAAATTTTATACTTTAATTCGTTAGAAAGGAAGATGTTTATGACGACATTTAATAAAAATGAAGCTTTAAAGAAACTTTCCCAATTAGAATATGACGTAACTCAAAACGCAGCTACCGAGCATCCTTTCACCGGTAAATACGATGATTTTTACCAAGATGGGATTTACGTTGATATCGTTTCGGGTGAACCGCTTTTCTCCAGTAAAGATAAATACGATGCTGGTTGTGGTTGGCCTAGTTTCACCCAGCCTATTAAAAAATTAGCCTACAAACGCGATCAATCTTTTGGCATGGAACGCACAGAGGTACGTAGTCCAGAAGGTGACAGTCATCTTGGTCACGTCTTTGCTGATGGTCCTGTTGAAGCCGGTGGAATGCGTTACTGCATCAATTCGGCAGCTCTACGCTTCATTAGCGTTGCGGATTTAGAAAAAGAAGGTTACGGCCAATACCAAGAATTATTTCAATAAACATTAAAAAATGGGCTCGGTAAGCACAACCGGGCCCATATTTTTGGAATTTGGTCATTGTAGTAGCATTATTTCTCACATACTTCAGGAACATTTAGTTTATAAGTAGCTAACCATTCTGAAATTGTTCTTCGGTAGCAAATACTTGTGTTCTGGCAACTGTTAAGAGTAATCCAAACTCAGATATTTAATCACAAAAAGTACTTTATGATTATTGACCTTTTCCTAATAATCATAAAGTACTTCATTTTTAAGATAATTTATCAATGACTAATCCAAAAATTTAGGATTGCCAACTACGCCGAAAGCATCTGCCAATTCGTGAAGTTGTTCATCAGTAATATCTTGTTTGATTTGACCACCTTGAGCACAAATTTGGCTGTAAATCAACGCTGCTTTTTCAACGGTTTCAATCAAACCAAATGTTTCGTCAGGATCACCACCAACAGCGAAAATCCCGTGATGTGGCCACATAACAACCTTATATTCTGCCATCTTAGCAGCTGTCGCTTCACCAATTTCATTAGTTCCTGGTGTCATGTAAGGAATAATCCCTACACCTTCAGGGAAAACAACAAGAGATTCTGCTTGCATCTTCCACAAAAGACGAGATAATTTCCGTTCATCTAAATCTTGCGTAAATGACAAGGCGATAAAGTTAGTTGGGTGACAGTGCATAACCACTCGTTGACCTGGATCAACCTTTAAGCGCGCAATGTGCGACATTAAGTGTGTTGGAAATTCTGAAGTTGGCCATGCGCCATCTGTAAATCCCCAATGTACTTCGGCTTTTTGTCCATCCTCAGTAATTCTCACTAAACCAGCATCAACATCCGGACGCTTAATCACATTCCGGAAGTAACGACCAGAGGCAGTTACCAAGAAGTATTGTCCCGCAAGTTCTTTAGCATCAAAACCTAATTCATAAACACGTGTTACATCATGAATATCTTCAAATCTAGCTACTTCTTCTTCCGTTAAACGGATACTTACATTACCACCATTACGTTCATCCCAACCATGGTCGTACGAACTGAATGTGATATCACATAGGTCTTTTACATATGATGAATCGATAAATTTTGTCATGATTATCCTTCCTTTATCTCTGTTAGTCGCGTTTCAATTGTACATTTTTTTCATATTGACGAACTTCTGTAAGCCAATCCGTACCAACGGGAACATTGTTGCGACGGCAGAATTCATCCCAAACAGCACCAAATGGGAAGGATTTTAATTCTTCAGTTTCAACAAGACGCGTTGTGTAATCGTAGCTATTTTCAGCATCTTTGAGATCTTGAATTGGTGCAAGTAGAGCTTGTAAGAAACTCTTTTGTGTTGCACGAGCCCCAACAACCCATGCTGCCACACGGTTTACAGTTGCATCAAAGAAGTCTAACCCAACATTGGTCTTGTCTAGCAGGTTATCGCGAACTAATGAACGCGTAATCCGTGCCAAGGCATCATCCATAATAACTACGTGGTCGGAGTCCCAACGAACAGAGCGAGAAACGTGAAGCATTAATCCCTTACCAAATGGTAAGAATGAAGTAAACTTATCAGAAACATCTTCTGTTGGGTGGAAGTGACCTGCATCAATTGTCCAAAGTTTATTACGTGTCAAAGCGTAGTTATCGTAGAATTCATGAGAACCAACTGTGTAAGATTCAATCCCTGTAGCAAATAATTTACCTTCATATGATTCGATGGTATTCTTTTCATCAAACTCATCTGCAGCTAAAATCTCATCCAGAGATTCAATTAAACGTTGACGAGGAGCCAACTTGTCAACTGGATTATCCTTGTATCCATCTGGAATCCAAAAGTTATTAACCGATTGTTGCCCTAATTCTTGACCAAAATAGTTAGCAATACGGCGCGATTGAATACCTACTTTAATCCAGAAATCACGTACGTCCTTATCTGGACTAGATAAAGTTAAGTTTTCACGAACCATTGGATGAGAAAAGAAAGTCCCATTCATGTCAAGACCAATACCTTCTTTTTTAGCCCAATCTACCCAGAATTTAAAATCTTCTGGACCAACTTCATCTAAGTCTTTCTTCTTATCGGTTACAGCATAAATACTGTGTAAAGCCACCTTGTGCTTACCTGGAATTAGTGATAATGCTTCATGTAAATCAGATGTCAATTCTTCAGGAGTACGTGCGCGTCCTGGGTAATTCCCTGTAACACTTAAACCATCACCTAATTCAGTTGGATTTAAGAAGCCACGAACATCATCACCTTGCCAGCAGTGAACTGATAATTTAATCTCAGCCAATTTCTTCATTGCTTCTTCAGTGTCAACACCTATTTCGGCGTAACGTTGTTTTGCTACTTCGTATGCTTCTTGAATTGATTGTTCTTTAACCATAAGTTAAAACCTCCTATTATAACGCTTACAATTTTAATCTAAGTGAAATACTTCTTTTAAGTCAAACGCGATTGGACTCTTATCTGGATTAGTATCCATAATTGGTTCCATGTAAGCCCACCATTTTTTACATGCGTCCATTTCCGCAATTGCATTGTATTTATCAACATCATCTACTTCTAGATAAGCAAATAGATTTCCCGTTCGTTTATCTAAAAAAATTGAGTAATTGTGTGCTCCCGCTTCCTTTAATGCTTCACGCATTTCCGGAAATAAATTGTTGTGTCTCTTTTCATATTCTTCGTACGCATCTGCATTTACGTGCATCAATTGTCCCATTCTAACCATGACAAAACTTCCTTTCGTTAATTGTTTACTTTCAAAAACTCTTGATACTTATCTAATTGTCCCTCATATTTACCATCTTCTGGTGTGAAATGTTTGATTGGAAATGAGCCAGAAATAATTCGTCTAGCTAAATAGATATTTAAAATATCACCATTAGTAATCATTTGCACAACAATGTTACCCACAGCTGTTGCTTCACTAGGTCCCGCATAAACATCACGTTTAGCAACAGTACTAGTAAGTTGATTCATTAGGGCAACATTTGAACCACCACCAACGATATTTAGGGTATCAATGTGGTATCCCATAATTTTATCCATCTTATCTAATTCATTTGCATAGTACAGCGACAAGTTTGAGTAAATAGCCATTGCTAATTGCCCTGGAGTTTGTGGTATCTTTTGACCACTTTCTTCACAATAAGCTTGGATTTCTGCAATCATATTTTCGGGATTGGTAAAGCGATCATCATTAACATCAATATATTGCTGGAATGGTTCTTCCTTGGATGCCATTTCTGCCAACTGAGCAAATGAATATTCATCATTAAGTTCTCTTTTAACACATTGAATCATCCAAAGTCCCATGATATTCTTCAAGAAACGGTAAGTCCCATAAGCCCCCCACTCATTAGTATAGTTTTCAGCAAAGGCTTCCGGACCATTTTCGGGTACCTTTAATTCTGTACCAATTAATGACCAAGTTCCTGAACTCAAGTAAGCCCAATTGTGCCCTTCACCCGCAGTACCAACAACAGCAGAAGCCGTGTCGTGAGTTGCTACCGTTACAACTTCAATCTTAGGCAAGTCATACTTTTCAGTCCACTTTAAGTCTACTGGGCCCAAAACAGTACCCGCATCGACTAACTTAGGAAATTGGTTAGCGGAAACGTTGACCTGTTCAAGTAACTTTTCGTCAAATAATCCTTCGCGTAAACTTAACATTTGAGTCGTTGATGCATTGGTTATTTCAGTAACTGCATTTCCTGTTAATACATAACCTAGGTAGTCTGGAATCATCATAATCTTAGCCGTTTTTGCCAATAGTTCCTTATCTTCTGCAAAAAGTTGGTATAAGGTATTGAAGTTTAAAAATTGAATTCCTGTTTTTTCATAAATGTATTCTTTGGAGACATTAGTTGTTAAGTCTCCCATAGATTCTTTGGTACGTTCGTCTCGATAAGCTACAGGATCTTGTAACTTTTCACCATTTTCACCAACAAGAACATAATCAACAGCCCATGTGTCAATCCCTAATGATACTTCATCATAACCTGCTTGTTTAATTTTTTCTAAGCCACAGAATATTTCGTCAACTAAGTGATCAATATCCCAGCGGTCATGACCTTGACTAAACTTAAAACCATTCTTAAAACGGTGCATTTCTTGTAAATCAAGCTTGCCATCTTTGAGTTGTGCTAACATTAGACGTCCACTTGAAGCACCAATATCAACCGCAACATATGTCTTTGACATTAAAATTCAACTCCATTCACTACATATCATCTTCACCGTAACGTTCATGAGTAATTTCTTCAAGTGACTTACCACGTGTTTTGGGTGTCCATAAAGTACCGATTAATAGTGAAACTACTAATAAACCAATCATGAATGTCCCGGCTACCTTGAAGCCCAGCGTTGTAAGGATTGTTGGGAAAATGATTGACCAAATACCCGCACTACCACGAACGACGAAAAACATTACCCCTTGAGATCCGGCACGGTACTTAGTAGGAAAAAGTTCTGTGGCCCATAAAGCATACCATGCTTGAGCACCAATCCCTGCTGAGATACCCCAAATTGTTACGAAAGCAATTAAAGCTGTCCAGCCAAAACCAATGTAAGTTAAAATTACCCAAGATACGACGGCCATCAAAGCACCTACAAAGAAGAACATCCGGTGGTTAACTTTATCACCAAATTTAGCAAAGCCAAAGTAACCAGCTAAGGCCGTGAACGTCCATAAAACAGCTTGTAACATGTTAGCTTGGAAGTTTGATAAACCACCAGCTGTTTCGTAAACAAATGGCATGAAGAATCCCATCGCACCAGCAACCAAGTTCCAGAACATGTAAACCCCAATTAAGAAGAATACCGATTTAACACTAACTGAATTTGAGAATAATTCCTTGTATGGGTGAGGTTTTTCACCAGTTTCACGTTCACGTTTCTTTTGTTCAACCCATTGTGCTGATTCATCAAGGTTACGTTGCAACATCCAAGCTGTGAAGGCCACTACTGTTAAAAATCCAAATAAAATACGATTGCCTAATAAGCCTAATGGTGCTAACAATGTCCCACCAATAAAAATAAGTACTGGACCCATTGACCAAGCAAATTGAGAAACCCCAATATTGTATGCTCGCTTACTATCATCCGACGTTTCAGAAATATAAGTCCATGATGCCGGTACCCCAGCACCCACGGCAATCCCGGTAATTAAGAAACCGGCTAATAACATTGGAAAGTTCATTGAAAATGCGACAATTAATGTTCCCAACATATATACAAGCATATCGTAAGTATAGATAACTTTTCGACCGTATTTATCCGACAAATGACCACCAATCAAAGCCCCAATCGCAGAGCCAAATGCATTGGCACTCAGAGCCCCCAACAAACCTACTTCAAAACTTCCTAACTTAAGCGCTGAGGTCCAAAGTGTCAGCCCACTAGCTCCGGCTACAATACATCCTGAATCTAAGAAATTAGTTAAGGATACAGCCCAAGTAGAAAAATTTTTACTCTTACTTGCCATAAATTCTTACTCCTTTCGTGAATCATTTCCTGATTACACCGATATTCTACTTCTTTTAAGCAAACGCTTTCAATGACAAAAAATAATAAATTTAGTATTATTTTTTTGGAAACGCAACCATTTTATGTATTTTCATTTATAATAATAAATGTGGTAAATATATGATATTACGAGGAGGAGTTCATATGCTTAGTGCTGATATTCAAAAGCAATTAGATTCTTTTTCAAAAATTGAAATTAAACAACGTAAAACCCATCATTTTGTTGATGACATTCCCTTAGAGTCCCTTGACTTAAACCGAACACTCTCGGATGGACTTCCTACAATTGATGACACTCTATTCAAAAATAGTAATGTTTATATTAGTAAGCATAATCGCTTTGCAGATTATCCTTGTCATGGGCATAATTTTCTAGAAATTAATTATATGTTCAAAGGAAAATGTCATCAAAAAGTTAATAATCAAGAAATTACACTTCATTCAGGAGATATTTTAATCATGGATGTTGGGAGCCGACACTCGATAAAAGCATTAGGGGATAACGACATCCTAATTAATATTATTTTTAGAAATCACGAAATTTCTATTAGTCTTCTAAATGACATTCAACAAAATAATAGCTTGACCTACGGTTTTCTGTCTAATGCCGCTCTAGGTAAAAAAAATCACGATGACTCCTCCATACTCTTTAAACATAATTATGATATAGACTCAACTGTTGATGAGATTATTAATGAGTATTATCAATCCCAAAAATTATCTGCACCAATCATAGATCGATACATGAGTATTCTGTTTTCAAAATTCGTGCGTCATTATCCTCAAGAATCTTTTGATAATTTCTCAGATAGTGATTCCAATACATTAATAACCTCAATCATTAATGACATTCATGAAAACTACGCTACTATAACCCTGGAGGACCTGGCTAAAAAATATGGTTACAACAAAGCATATATAAGTTCATTAATCAAAACAAATACTGGTGAAAATTTTCGAGATTTGCGTACCAATGAACGTCTCTTAAAAGCAAGATACCTTTTCATCAATTCTTCCGATTCAATTAATAAAATTATTGACTCGGTTGGTATAAATAATCATACATTTTTCTTTAAAAAATACCGTGAAAAATATCACTGCCTCCCTAACGAAACCCGTAAGGGGGCTCGTCGATTACAAATATAGTATCTTTATATCACCAAAATCTGCATTATTAACTAGCTACTTAGCATTTTTCAGAATATGTGGGTCAATTATAGGCAACCCTCTATTATCCTAGTGCAATCCCTTAAATATGAACCTACATTGAAGTGCCTTATAATTGTTAGACAAAATCTAACGATTATGAGGTGCTTTTTATATGACTAAATATGCTCAAAAATTTAAATTAGATGTTATTCAGGAATATCTGGATACTGGTTATTCACAACTCTCTCTAGAGCACAAGTATTCTCTACCGAAAGGAACCGTTAAACGATGGTGGGCTACCTACAATCAGAATGGTCCTGAAGGATTGAATTTACGACATTCTAGGCGTGAATTTTCTGTTGATTTCAAGCTCTATGTGATAAACTACTACCTAAATAATGATTTTTCAATGTCTGAAGTTGCCTCTTCCTATAATCTCTTGTGTTCTCAGGTATCTATATGGTTCAAGTTATTTATTTAGGGATGGTGGACTAGAGGCCTTGAAACCGAAGAAGAAAGGTAGGCCAAGTAAGATGTCAAAGATAAGTAAGAAGAATGCCCGTAAAATATTGAAGAAGGAAAACGACGAAATGGAGGCGTTGAAACAAGAACTCCGGCAAGTTAAGATAGAGCGTGAATAGCGGAAAAAGGCAAGTGGATGGGAAATTACACATACGGCTACCGCCGTATACTGCCACTCCTCCAAGAGGCGGGTTACCATATGGCTGAAGCGACCTTATGTCGCTTAATGAGCGAATTAGGCGTCCAACTGGCGATGTACAATCGACCTAAGAATGACCGATATTCTTCTTACAAAGGTACAATTGGTAAGGTGGCTCGAAACCTACTGAATCAAACATTTGATGCCACTAATCCCTACACCGTCCTTCATACTGACGTTTCACAGATACGTTTAGGTAATTCTACTTGGGCCTATATGTCAATCATCTTGGACCAGGCTAAGGTTTTAGCTGCTTCTATCAGCCAAAGTCCAAATAAACTGCTGATTTCGGACACGTTAAAACAACTTGAAGACAAACTTCCTGAAGGTGTTAATCCCATTATTCACTCTGACCAAGGTTGGCACTATCAATTGGACTACTATCGTGAAAAGATTGATTCATTGGGTCTAACCCAAAGTATGTCCCGCAAGGGAAATTGTTTAGATAATGCCCCTATGGAGAGTTTTTTCACCTTTTCAAAATCGAATCGCTACCTGAAATCAAGAGCTGTAAGGACATAGCTGAGTTCACATGGCTCTTCAGAAAGTATATCAATTGGTATAATAACGACCGAATTTCGAACAAAACAAAAAACATGAGCCCAGTTGATTACCGGACCCATGTCTTAGCTGCTTAAAATATATTTTGTTTTTGTCTAACTTTTTTGTTGCACTTCACCAGGATCCCTGAAGCAACCTTTTTAAATATAACGACGACATTTTAAAATATAACGACAAAGTAAAAAACTTGTCGTTATATCGTTTAAAAAAGTCTATTTTGATGCATAATTTGTATGCCAATTAACACCCGAAAAACGTGTGATTTCAACATTTACCAGTAAACTTTGTACTACGGTGCAATATAACGACAAGGTTAAAAATTTGTCGTTATATTATTCGTAAAGTTCACTTTAGTAAGCACTAAATCCGTCCAAATAACATCTTCGCTAGTCGTTAATCAGAAAAACTAGTTATCTTCTCTCCGCTGCACCTATGCGTAAAGCGTTTAGCCGTTCAACTGGGTTCTCTACCCTAAATACATAGGATCCCGCTACCGCCACGGTTGCGCCAGCTTTCTTAGCTAGTTGAATAGTTTGGTCGTTAATTCCCCCATCAACTTCAATTTCAAAGTTTAGGGCATGTTGGTGCTTGTATTTTGCAAGTTGACTAATTTTTGATAATGTTTCTTGCAAGAATACTTGTCCGCCTAAACCTGGGTCAACTGTCATGACTAACACTTGATCAACTATCGCTAAAACTGGTTCGATTACACTTACTGGAGTTGCTGGGTTAATAACAACTTCCGCCTTCATACCCAGCTCTTTAATCTTCACTAAAGTCCTATGTAAGTGTGGACACGCTTCATAGTGAACTCCGACAATGTCCGCTCCTGCTTGTTTTAAAACGTCTAGCATATTTTCTGGATTGGTTACCATTAAATGGCAATCAAAAACTTGTTTAGAGTATGGACGCAGAGCCTTAACAACATTAGCCCCAAAGGTTAGATTATCCACAAAATGTCCGTCCATTATGTCAATGTGAATATACTCAGCATCAGCTACTTTTCCAATCTCTGTTGCTAAATTAGCAAAATCTGCACTTAAAATTGATGGTGCTAACTTCATAAAATCGCCCCTCTCTTTATTTTAGCGCAAGACGTTTGATTGCCTTCGCTACCCCGTCATGATCATTGTCAGCCGTCAATTCATTCACGACTTCTTTCACAGCAGGTACGGCATTTTCCATCGCAACAGCTGTTTTGGCGAATTCTAACATTGGAATATCGTTTTCTTCATCTCCGATAGCCATTACATTATCAGCTGTTAATCCCAAAATATCACACAACTTATCTAAAGCAGTTCCTTTATTAACCCCCTTGGTATATGCCTCATAATAAAAAGCAGCTGTTTTAGTAAATTCCAAGCGGTCTTCTAATGGCGCAAAATATGTCCGGTCAGCAATCGCTGGGTCTAAAATTTCCGGTTCATCAATAAACATCCCTTTTACCATTGGAATATCTTTCATTTCTTCTGGCGTTCGATAAGAAATTCCCATAGAAACAAGATTAGCTTCATATAAGGTATAGTAGCCGATATCCTTGTTGCTAGTATAGATTCTATCTGGACTAATCACTTGGAAGTGAAGATTTTTCTTACGAGCAATCGACTCTAAATCAACAAAGTCTTCATAGGAAATTCCATTTTGATATAATGGCTTACCTGACGTTGTTTCAACCACATTCCCGCCAAAACAAACCACATATTGATCATCTTGATTATCTAGTTCTAATTCTTTCAAAAGTTTAGTTACTCCAGGAAGAGGCCGTCCGGTACAAATTACCACCTTAATTCCTTGATTTTTCGCTTCTTTAATTGCCACTTTAACCCCTTCAGTTAACTCTTTCTTCGAATTAACCAGAGTCCCATCGATATCAATGGCAATTAGCTTAATTTCACTCATAAGTTTGTCCTCCTAGAAAATTACTTAATATTACTAAATCCTCATTACTAATAGCTTGCTTTAAAACGACACTACATGAAGCATCGCGTCGACTGTAACTATCCTTAAAATAGCCTGGATGAGCATATTTATCACTCACCGCTACCGAAGACACCTTTAATTTTAATAAATCATAATGGTATTTTTCAACTAATTCTTCAAGACTATTTTGAAATAATTCGCCCTCAAATTTATTATTTTCAAAAATCGAAAATAATAATTTCTTACCTTTTAGCATTGCTTCTTCAAGCTTTTGATAAGATAAGATTAGTGACTTATCATCTAATTGCGCTTTCTTTTCTAAATCTTTAAATCCTTCAAAATCATATAGAAATTCTCTAAACTTCTGTACTGAAATTAACTCCAAATTATCATATTTTAGCTTTGATTCATCAACTATATCCTTGTGTATAACAAGTGCAAGTTTTTTGGTCATAATATTCCCACCTCACTTTATATAAAAAAGCCTAACGATTAATTTCTTAATCGTTAGGCTCAGTGTAATAGCATCTAATTATAAACCTAAGAAGCTATTAACCACATTTTCAGTATTCATACCACACTTATCAAGCACCAAATTCCCGGGGGCAGATGCTCCAAAGTCATCAATACCTAAAGTTAATCCGACACTACCCGCATATTTAGCCCAGCCAAAGGTCGATGCTGCTTCGATTGTAACTCTCTTTGTTACTTCTGGAGGAAGGACTGAATTTTTGTATTTGTCATCTTGTTGTTCAAATCTTTCTAAACTTGGAAGAGATACAACCGAAACGTCTTGTCCTTTAGTTAAGAGTTCTTCACGGGCACTTAGCGCTAAATTAACTTCTGATCCAGTAGCGATTAAGATACCATCAGCGATTTTTTTACTTGATTGTGCAACAACATAACCGCCTTTATCAACACCTTTAAATACATCACTTTGAGGTAATGGTAGCGTCTTAAGGTTTTGACGACTCAAAACAAGTAACGTTGGCTTGTCGAGTGTATTCAAAGCTACTTCCCAAGCTGCTGAAGTTTCAGTTCCATCTGCCGGACGTAAAACTTGCACATTTGGAATTGCCCGTAAACCCGCTAACTGTTCAATTGGTTCGTGGGTTGGTCCATCTTCACCAACTGCAACGGAATCGTGAGTTAACACATAAATTACAGGTTGCTTTTGTAAAGCAGATAACCGAATTGCTGTTTTTAAGTAATCGCTAAATACGAAAAATGTTCCTCCGTATACTCTGGTACCACCATGTAGCATAATACCATTCATAGCGCATGCCATTCCGAATTCACGAACACCAAACCACAAATTACGACCTTCGTATGAACCTGGTTGAAAGTTTGCTTCGCCAGCTATCATTGTTTTATTGGAACTCGATAAATCAGCTGCCCCACCCCATAATTGAGGTAATTTTGGTGCTAATGCATTAATAGCTTTTTCGCTAGCTGATCTGGTGGCAATACTATCATTTTCATCATATTGTGGTAAAATATCTTGAAGAGTACCTAATTCTTTGCTTGAGAAACCGTCGGAAAGTTTTTGTGCAAGTTCTGGGTATTCTTTTTGGTATGCAGCAAACATTGCATCCCATTGTTTTTCTAATTTTTTACCTTTATCTTGGATTTCTTCTTTAAAGCGTTGTGCCACTTCTGCTGGTACAGTAAATTCAGGGTAGTCCCATCCGTAAGATTTTTTAGCAAACTTAACACCATCTTCACCTAAAGGATTCCCGTGAACACTGTTAGTTCCTTGTTTTTCAGCCCCATATCCAATTGTTGTCTTAACTTCAATTAATGACGGTTTAGAGGTGTTCTTCTTAGCCAACTTAATGGCTGCATCAATTGCGGCTAAATCATTTCCATCCTCTACACAGATGTGTTCCCACCCATAAGCCTGGAAACGAGCGCCTACATTTTCAGTAAATGCAGCTGAGGTAGGTCCGTCTAATGAAATACCGTTAGAATCATATAAAACAATCAACTTGCCTAACTTTAGGTGACCCGCTAAGGAAGCAGCTTCATGTGAGACACCTTCCATTAGGTCACCATCACCTACAAGTGTGTAGGTGTAGTGGTCAATTACTGGATAACCTGGTTTATTATACTTAGCAGCCAAATGTTGTTCTGCCATTGCCATCCCGACAGCCATCGAAACACCTTGTCCCAATGGTCCTGTTGTTGCTTCCACACCATCAGTGTGACCATACTCTGGATGACCTGGAGTCTTGGAACCCCATTGTCTAAACTGCTTCAAATCTTCAATCGTTACATCATAACCTGAAAGGTGCAACATACTGTATAATAAGGCCGATCCGTGCCCAGCTGATAAAATAAAGCGGTCACGATTTTTCCAAGTCAGATGTGTACTTGGATTAATATTCATATGGCGTGTCCATAAAACATAAGCCATCGGTGCTGCACCCATTGGTAAACCTGGGTGACCTGAATTAGCTTTTTGAATCGCGTCAATTGAAAGAGTGCGGATTGTATTTACACCTAATTGATCAACTTTATCAAACATGTTCTCACCTTCTTATTTTTTTTGATTTTCTTCAAATTCAGCCCAATCTTTCATAAAGCTAGCTAGACCATTATCAGTCAATGGGTGCTTAAACATTTTACCAAAGACACTTGCTGGTATTGTTGCAATGTCAGAACCAGCTAAAGCAACTTCTTCTACATGCTGTACGCCACGAACACTAGCTGAAATAATTTCAGTATCAAAGTCGTAGTTGTCAAGTACCTTGCGCAGGTTCTTAATTAATTGAACCCCATTAGATCCAATATCATCTAAACGACCTAAGAATGGTGAAATGTATGTTGCACCTGCCTTAGCAGCCAACAAACCCTGAGCTACGGAAAAAATCAAAGTTACATTAGTCTTAATACCTTCTTGACTAACTACGCGTACAGCCTTTAAACCTTCTTCAGTCATTGGAATTTTCACAACAATGTTATCAGCCCACTTAGCGACACTCCGAGCTTGTTCAATCATTTCATCAGCTTTTGTAGCTGTAACTTCTGCTGAAACTGGACCACTTACAATTGTTGTGATTTCCTTAACAACAGTTTCAAAGTCACGACCTTCTCTAGAAATCAAGGTTGGGTTTGTTGTAACCCCATCAACTAGTCCTAACTCTGCATATTTACGAATATCATCTGTATTTGCTGTATCTAAAAAGAATTTCATTTTACTTTGCCTCACTTAGTTTTTATAAATTCTAAAATTTTATCAATTTTATCAAAAGTAGATATCTCTAAATCAGGTTCTATCGACATATCCGATATATTATGGCTACGATGGTTAAACCAGATTGACTCACAACCCGCTTTTTTTGCAGCATACACATCATTAAGATAGTTATCACCGATGTAAATGATATCACTCGTAGATATATCTAACTTACCTGCAACTACTTGGAAAATCTTTGGGTCCGGCTTACTGATTCCTAATTCTGACGAAATAAAGATTCTATCCTCAGGAATATAATTTAAAATTTGTAATGCTTTCATCTTATTTGTTTGGTGCTTTAAATTGCCGTTGGTAATTATACCCAGAAAAGTGTTTTTACTTATTAATATTTTTAGCAACTCTTCAACACCAGTAAATAAGTGAATAGATTTTAGGTTTTCATTATAAACTTCTTGAAAACTTAAAATTTGAGTATTAGAAGCAAAATACTCCATATCTTTAAGCGTCAACTGCATCCTAGCAAGCCACATATTTTCAATATTTTCTTGGGTATTAGGAAATAGTGGAAACACTTCGTCTGATTTTTGCCTAAATAACTTATATAATTTATCCCAATTGGAAACTTTTATCTCAGGAAAACTAGTTTTAAAAGCATTCACAAAAGGTAACTCTTGATCGTATAGTGTGTCATCAAGATCCCAAAATATATACTTTTTCACAGAAAGCCACTCCTTAAAGCATAACTAAGTAACTACTTTCGCCGTTACTTAGCCTATGCTATTAAATATTTTTAACGTCTGTAGTTAATCCTGTTAAGTTTAAGTCAATTACATATTGTAAGATTGGACGCTTGATGTGTTCCACGACAAATCTTTGAGCATCAATGCTATTTGCATTTAAATTAGCAAATAACTTCTTAATTTCTGCCTTCACTTCATCGTCGTTAAATGCATAGTGACCAGAAATGTCCAAAATTTGTTGTGAAAGTTCTTCATTAGCTAAAATATCGTCGACTTTCAAATTAACATCGTCACCTTCCATCCACTTACGCCAGCGTTCTGTACGAATTGCTTTATCCAAAAGAACATCGTACAACTTAGAAGGTTCTTTAACTAAACCTTCTTTAGCCAACCGTTCTTCAACCTTAACCAACTTCAAATATGCTCTCGTTTCTTCTGTACCATATTGAGGTGCTACGTTAGAAGCTGTAATGTGTGAAGGATTGTGCAATAATAATGTTTCATCATTCATATAATCTGCATTGTGTTCTTTCAAACCAACACCATACTTAGCTGCCATTTTAGCTAAATCAATCGCATTTGCATAATTCCAGTGACCTACTTGTTCAGTTAAACGAGTAAGTGTACCCGTTTGACCAACAATAAATGTTGGCATTGGTAAATCACGCTTATTTAATTCTTCTTGAAGGCGTTGGATGAAAAATTCGTACTTATCAGTTGACGTCAAACCACCATTTGTTTCTTCAGTACCTACTTCATAAGCAATTTCTGGCAAGTTTCTCTTCTTACGTTCAGTTTCACAGTATTCCAATAATTCTACAGTCCAATCGATAACCTTATCTAAATCAACAACCTTACCAATTTGGAATGGATCCTTAGTTGGGTCAATCATAAGAAGGTCAAAGCCTGCTTCAATATCAGCTAAGTATGATTCTTTAGCTAGCTTCATTGCTTCTTCCACTGGTAAGTGAGCATTACGTTCTTCGTCACGTTGCCATGGACCACCGTGGTCACGACACAGATAGTACAAACCATCAAAGTTAACTTTATCAGCAATTGCTTTTATATCTTTAGCAAATGTTTGTTGGTTCCAGCCATTTACATAACCACCACCAAGCTCGTCTTTGTCTACCTGGTTACGACTAGCGATGAACATTAGTGGAAAATCATAATCACGCGCTAACTCAAAACTAGCTTGTAATAAATTAGGAGACATTGGTCCAATACCTACAAGTGTTGAGTAGCGATTTTTTTCTTTTTGAAGTTTCAACATATTTTGCACAGTTGCACGTAATGAAATAGCATTTGATTCAGTCATTTTTATTACTTCCTTCCAAAATTTCAAACATTTCAGCCTATAAATTTACATTGTTAATAGTTTTTTCATTAAAGCATCTGATTTAGCGATAATCTTTTGCGCACTTAATTGAATAACTTTTTTACCCTTAAAGCGTTCTGTACCAGAGATAGCAGTATCATTTGTCAAAATAACAAAGTCTGCATTTTTAATTTCTTCTGCAGTTAACACATTTTCTGGACCGGAGCTACCTTGAGTTTCAATCTTTACCCCAATACCATTTGCTTTAGCAGCTTGTTCCAAGGATTCGGCTGCCATATAAGTATGAGCCACCCCACTAGGACAAGACGTAATACCTACAATATTCATAATTAAAATCCTCCTCGTAACCCTTTAATTAAAATGTTTCTACATCAAGATCAAAGTCATCGTCTTCACTTAATTCTTCAACTTCTTCCTTCCAATCTTTCTTCCAGAAACCAACAATTGCAGCTGTTACAAGTGAACCTACAAGAACTGCAACTACATACCAGATTCGGCCACCGACAACTGGAAGTGTGATTAAACCACCCCAAGGAGCGTGACTCACAACACCGAAGTAAGCAGAAATCATACCAGCAACAATTGAACCAATTGTATTAGCTGGGATAACACGTACTGGATCAGAAGTGGCAAATGGAATTGCCCCTTCTGTAATACCACAACACCCCATTAAGATAGCAGCAAGGCCTGTTTGACGTTCTTCAGCACTAAACTTTTTACGGAATAATAGTGTAGCAATTCCCATACCAATTGGTGGTGTAGCAACTGCAGGTCCCATAATCCCCATCAAGAATGGAAGTTTTTCAACTTGAGTTTGACAGAACGTAGCAGCAACCTTGTTAATTGGGCCACCCATGTCAACCCCTAACATACCACCAATTAATGCACCCAATGGAACACGAGCCGCTCCACCCATGGACGCTAAAGATGTAGTCATCCAATTCATAAATGTAGCAACTGGGGCCCCAATAATAAATAGCATAATTGCACTTGGAATCAACGTTCCCACCAGTGGATAAAGGAAAATAGATCCTAGAACCTTGTAATGTGAAGAGATTTTAATCTTTAATAATTGTTGGACTGTTAAACCTGCAATTAAACCACCTAAAATCCCACCAATAAAACCTGTGTGAATTTGAACAGCTAAGTACGCTGTAATAAAACCAGGTGCAATTCCCGGCCGTCCAGCTAAACTAAAAGCAAAGTAACCACCCAAAGCTGGAATATACAATGCTAAACCTGCTGAACCTACCAAACTAAGTTGATAAATCCAACCATCCTTGGGAGTTGGTGCTGCTGCCTGTCCTGTTAACATGACAGCTACTGCATAAATCACACCACCAGCGACCACAAAAGGAATCATATATCCAGTAGCTGTCATTAAATGCTTTTGTGCTGTAGCCCACCAGGCTGTTTTCTTTTTATTTTCCATTATAATTTCCCCCCCGTATCGGAACCTAACGCAGTATTATCGTACATTAGTTGTTTAACTTCCTCGGAATCTAAATTACGTAAACCGTTTCTAAAATCTTCATGCATTAATGATCTAGCCAACTGTGCTAAAATTTTAAGATGTAAATCCCCTGCGGATTTCTTGGGAACTGCAATTAAAAAAATTAAATCAACTTGATTATCATTATTCCAAATGATTGGATTATTTAATCTTCCAACCACAACAACCGCATTTTTAACATGGTCACTCTTCGAGTGTGGAAGACCGATATTATGACCAATATACGTAGGTAATTCATCTTCCCTTGAAAAAACATCTGCTACAAATGCGTCCACATCAATTACAAATCCTTTATCTGCAAGATACGCTCCTATTTTTGAAATAGCTTCTTGTTTTGTTTTCACATTCAAATCAAAATATGTTTCAATAGATACTGGTTTTGTTTCTGACATTTACTTCACACCTCTTTTACCAATAATTAGGTAAATTTAGAAATTACTTAGACGTCTTTGGTTATTTCTCTTATTTACACTTTTAATTATATCCTTTATTAAAGCGGTTACAATCTCTTGTTGGTATACCTTTAAAAAACTTCTTTAAACTTATCAAGGTAAATCTAAGTGCACTAATTACAATAAGTTTACTAAAAAATCTATCATTACCCATAGGGACAACAATAATTTTTCTCGCCACATACTGGTTATCCCTTTAAAAGTATACTTTTAATTAGTTTAATATATTGGCTTTGAACATAATTATTGTCATAAAGTATACTTATTACGAGGGGGTAGAATAATGAATATAAGAAAAAAAGAAAAGCAAGTAATTAATGATATAATAGCCCTACTTTTGACAAAAAAATTAGTACACTATAGCGATATCCAAGAGTATACTGGCTTATCAAAACGTACTGTTGCAAAATATCTTAATGATGTTGAAGTATATCTTAACTCAAAAAATCTTAGTTTAATTAGAAAAAGAAATAAAGGAATATATATCGAAGGTGATCTTAAACGTTTAAAACATACAACTAGTCTTACTGAGAACGTCGTAAATACAGACATCACTGCTAGAATCCTCAGTATGCTAATTCAAACTAATAATGCCATCTCACTCGACGATTTAGCTGATAAACTATTCATTAGTAAATCCACTTTAATCAGAAAAATAGAATATTTAAAAAATAATTACAACTTAGAAATTTATAGTTCAAAAAAAGGTATTTCTGTCGACCCAAATAGTAATATTACTAAAGATGCACTGACTAAATATGTACAAAATCACCTGAAATCAAAAGCTTATGTTATTCAAAATAAAATGCGATATAAATATACTTTTACAAAGAACATGCCTACTCTTTTTCCTGAAGAGATTTTTACTAGAATTAGCAATGTCATTGAAAATTTTGTTCATTTAACAGGGCTCTTGATTGAAAGACGTATGTATGAATTGTTAATTATTCACACCGCCATTGAAATTGCTCTTTTTAAGCAATATAATCAATATCCTAAAAATAACATGTTCGATGAATATAGTTCAGATAATCTTAGTATCTTTATTTATTTGATATCTTCTGAGTTTAACCTTTCAATAACTACTGATGCTTTGGAATATACTAATCACGACTTAATTTTTATAGAAAATAAAAATTTAAAACGGGATATTACAATCAATAAAATTGTTATCAATAAAGGTAATTTGAAGAAAATACTTGAAAAAGTCATTCCTCGCTATGACGATATTTTAATCAAAAATTTAACTAACCATCTTTACGAACTAATTACTCGCTATAAACTAAATGTTTATATGGATAATCCTTATAAAGATGAAATTAAGAGAAAATATCCTGTTGCTTTCGATAATGCATTAGCTTTAAGCAAGAACCTCGGTGAGTTACTTAGCATAAGCATAACTGAAAGTGAGGTGGGATTCATTACACTGCACTTCGAAGCATTTATTCATCGACAAGTTAATCTAACAAGTAGTAAAATTCGTATTCTAATTATTTGTTCATCAGGGTATGGCTCCTCTGTTTTGCTAAAACAAGAAATTGAGCAAAAATATAGTGATAGAATTGAAATAGTCAAAACTATCTCAGAAGATGAATTCGTAAAAAACCAACAGTTGAACTTTGATTTGATCATTAGTACTATTGAAATAGAAAACGTTAACACAAATATTATAAAAGTATCTCCATTACTATCGAAAAGTGATGAACTATTTCTTGAAAAAGAATTTGATCGAATTAAACGAGAGCAATATGGAAATAATGTCTTCCTAAGGTTAATAAAAAAAGACAATATTATCATGGCTAACGAGGATAACTTGACGCCGAGTGACGTCATCACAAAAATTGTAGATAATCTGCAAAATAACAACTATGTTCGCAAAGGAATGTTAGAAGCTTCACTAAATAGGGAAAAACTATCATCTACTGGATTACGTAATGTTGCTATTCCTCATGGTAACCCAACTTTTGTAAATGTCCCCACAATTAGTGTCTTCATCAATAAAAAATCTATTAAGTGGGGAGAAAATCGTGTTCACATTGCATTTTATATGGCTTTAAATGATCAAGTAGAAGTCGAAATTGATAAATTATATAAGTACTTCTATTCTTTAATTCGGAATGATAAAAAAATTTCTGAGCTTGTAAATTCTAAGGATCCTGATGATTTTATGGAAAAACTGCTACTGCTGCAATAGTTGAAAGGTGTTGACTCAACTATGATAAAAATTCAAAATCATTATGTCAGAATTGAAACATTATTTAGTATGGGTGCCAAAACTAAAAAAGAAGCTATTACCAACATTACAGACTATTTATTAAATCACAATATTATTTCTGACAAAGCAAATATTGAAAAAGCTATATTTGCTCGAGAATCAGAATTGCCCACCTACATCGGTGATAGTATTAGTCTCCCGCATGCACGTTCTTCTGCCGTAAAGCAAGCAACAATTTTAGTTGGAAAGTTACTTAACCCAATACTTTGGGATAATCATAATTATGTTAATTTCATTTTTTTAATTTTAGTCCCCGAAAAAACAAAGAGTAACCTCCACCTAAACATTATTGCGTATATTTCACGTTTAATGGTGCATAAAAACTTTAGAAATATTATAATTCATGGAAATGAAAAAGAAGTAAAACAATTACTTACTTCAAAAGCCACCACATATAATATTAATTCTAATAAGCTTCCTAACTCAAAAAATATCTATAAATCTATTTTAAAACGTCTAATGACAGCAACGGGTTACATGTTACCATTTATCGTTATTGGTGGTGTCTTATCCGCCATCCCCATTATGTTAACTGGTAGTCATCGAATCCCTAATCCTAGTGATGGTTTAATTTTTCAATTATATAATGTTGGACAAATCGGAATGATGCTTTACATTCCAGTTTTTGGAGCATATTTAGCATATAGCATGGCTGGTAAGCCTGGATTAGCCCCTGGTTTTATTACCACCTACTTAACAGCATCACTTAACTGTGGATTCTTAGGTAGCATACTTAGTGGGTTATTAGTTGGTAATACCATTTTACTACTTAAAAAAATCTATATAAAACACCCATATGCGTCAGTCTTTACAGCGCTAATTTATCCTATTATAGGAACTATTATTCCTTGTGTACTTATAGGTTTATTCGTAGCTAGTCCACTTGCTATAGCAGTTGCGTCAATTAACCATCACCTTTCCTCAATTCAAGGAATGTCTAGAACCTCTTTAGGAGCAATTGTTGGAGCTATGATTGGTTTTGACTTTGGTGGCCCTATTAATAAAATTGCTGCCACCTTTTGTCAATCTCAAATTAGCACCCACCCATTTTTGACAGGAATTATGGGAACTGCTACAGCTGTCCCACCCATTGGTATAGGTATTAGTTCAATAATTTTCAAAAATAAATTTCCATCTACTGAAAAGAAGATCGGTGTAGCTGCAATCTTAATGGGATTTTGTGGTATTACCGAAGGAGCAATTCCTTTTATCGCCTGCAATCCCATACTTATTATTACCACTTCTACATTAGGTGCAGCAGTTTCTGGGATAACAGCCTCACTTCTTAATGTCATTAATTATGCTCCATGGGGTGGAATAATCGTTTTACCTGTTATTGAAAATAAACTCGAATACTTAATTTCAATTATGTTTGGTGTTTTAACTATCATTATCATTATTGGCTTAACAAATAATGACTATGAAAAGCATAAAAATATTAAAAATAAGCATAGCAAAAGACATCAATTTAAAATCGAAATTATAGAATAATATTATGGAAGGTGATTTTTATGAAAATTGTTGGTGTTACATCTTGCCCAAGTGGTGTAGCTCACACCTATATGTCTGCCGAGGCACTCAGAACAGCTGCTTCTGAACATAACATTGAAGTTAAAGTTGAAACACAAGGCCTTTCTGGAATAGAAACCGAACTTACTCAAAATGAAATCGACGAAGCAGATTTTGTTGTATTAACAACTGATACTAGTATTTTGGGTATTGATAGATTTAAAGGAAAGAAGGCTATTAAAATCAAAGCCCGAGAATTAATTGATTACGCTGATGACCTTATTGAGCAATTAATAGACACTTACCAAAATAAACTATAAAATTTAACATAAAAATAGTGAACAAGAGCGTATGCATACTACATTGACCCTTCTTCACTATTTTATTTATTCTACTGCATATTGACCAGCCAGGCGACCGAAAGTCAAAGCGTGACTAGCGGTCAAACCTGGCACATGATCAGAATAAGCTCCCCAAAAGAAACCACCCGAACAGTTACCTGCGGCATAAAGGCCTTCGATAACTTTGCCTTGTTCATTAAGTACTTGCATCTTGGTGTTAACTCGTAAACCATCCAAAGTCGCTAACAAACGACCACCAACAATGGCTCCATAGTATGGCGCTTGGTCAACAGGTTCTAAACGGTAACTTTCCTTCCCAAAATCGGTATCTTGCTGGGAAGCTACCATTTCATTATAACGTGCAACACTCGCTTGTAAATTAGCTACTGGTAGGCCGAGTTTTTGAGCAAGTTCTTCAACTTGTATCGGCTTTTTGAACTAAACCTTCTTCCAAACGTTGCTGCACACCTTCACGCGCTTGGTCACCATTAAAAATCCCAGGGAAACCTAAGCGCGAACAACCTAAAGTGTGGTATTATCCCAAGCTTTCATCTGTCATCGTGGCTTCTGTCCAAATCATGGCACTCAAGTAGCCTGGTTGCTTAGCCGCTGCATTCATTTGGAACTGGTAAGGAGCACTCTCATTAAAGAAACATTCCCCTTCCAAGTTAACTTTTAACATTGGATAAAATGCTAGCCACAAGTAACCAGGATAATCTGGTGGCGTTAAACTTGTTTCGTAAAAGTCTTTGGCATTAGTTCCAACCGGTACCGCTCCTCGGTTAAAAACTATTGATGCCGGTTCCTCATCTTTAGCTGCACCAATTTCCAAAGCAGCTAAAATTCCAGAACCATCGTCGCGGTGGCTGTCATTGTAGACATTAGTTTTTAAGCCCCAAGGATTCCACTTCTGCATAAGAGCTTGGTTAGCACCATAACCCATATGCCAATACTGACCGTGTTCTGCCGTAACTTCATTTCCGGTTGAAAAAGCACGGTTACGCTCTGTTTCATAATATGCATCAGCAGTCGCTTGCATATAAGCACCATGAGGACGTAGGACCTTCTCATCAATCCAGTCGACTGTTTCAGAAGAATGATCCGCCCAGGTGTTCAAAAGGCGTTCATCCACATTACCTTGTGCAAAAGTAGAAAGATAATTTACCAACTCATTCTTATCAATTTCAACTCCCGCCTCCTTCTGAACTTTACTGTGAATCGAGGCAATTGTTTCTCGGTAAAGAAAGTTTGTATTGCGTGATTTATCAATCACTAAAACTTTAGCTCCTTTTTCAGCAGCTGTAGCCGCGGCCATTCCTCCAGCATTACTAGCCCCAATAACCAAGACATCATATTGTACTTTTTCCATGGTTACCAACTTCTAAATTATTCTTATACATATATCTTAAGATATTTTATATAATTTTAAAAGCGTTTTCCATAAATTAACTTCATTTGGTTGCACTTAAGTTTAAAATAGTTTAAAATTAAAATTAAAGTTTAAAAGAGTTTAAAATAAGGAGGATGATTATGTTAACAGAAAATCCATTCAATCCAACTTTTGGTGACATTCCCGAACTTTTTCTTCAAGCAGAAACTAGTCCGCATGAAATCACTACTTTAATTGAGCAAAGTAAATTTGCCCGCTCCTTTTTCATCACCGGTGTCCGTGGCTCAGGTAAAACTGTTTATATGACTAAGGTCGCTTCTCTACTTAGCACAGAACAAAACTTTGTCCACATTGACTTACTTAATAACGAAAATATTATCGAAAATTTTTCTAGTAAACTTTATTATGCAAGTAATTCAAAGTTTGATCAAATTTTTCCTACAATTGAATCTCTATCCGTTGCTGGCCTTTCTTTTAAGTTTTCTGACAATCAATCAGATAATCCAGAACTCCTAATTGAAGAACTCCTAAACGTCTTAAAATCCCAGGGTAAGAAGGTTCTCATTACCATCGACGAAGTTGATGACTCAAAGGCAATCCAAAGATTTTCCCAACTTTTTGCCGCTCTAAAACGCAAGCAACTCCCTGTCTTTTGCTTAATGACAGGACTACCTGAATTAGTGCTTAACGTACAAAATAATAAGAAGCTAACTTTTTTACTACGCTCAGAAAAAATCTTCATGTCCCCCCTAGATAATCTGGCCATGGTGCAAACATACCAAAAAGTTTTTGCTTGTTCAGTTAAATTGGCCTCTCAAATGGCCCAACTAACAGCTGGTTATTCTTACGCATTTCAGTTACTAGGTTACCTCTGCTTTGAAAACAACCCACAACTCGAGGAAACCAACTTTGCAACCGTCAAAGAACTTTTCCAACTAACCCTATTCGAAAATGCCTACCAAAAAATTTTTGAAGGTCTCTCCGACCTAGATCGCCAATACTTAATTGCCATTCAGGGACAAAGGAAACTTGAAGAAGTGTGTCGGATTATGAACAAAGACAAGGTTTTTGTTTCACAATATCGTCGTCGTGCGTTGGAACGACGCTTAATTAGACCAACTGGTCACGGTACCGTTGACTACACCTTACCTCTTTTTTCCGAGTATATTAACGCCATCCAAGACCCTGATTCCCTCTTTTATCTTGGTTACTAAAAAGTGAAGCTCCCGCAAAGGAAGCTTCACTTTTTGTGTTAATCTGTAATTGAAATAGTAGTGCCGACCTTGAATTCTGGATAGTCACCTTCAGAGACGTAAAGAGTTCCTGGTAATTCTGGTTCCGTCAAACCTGTGAAGGATATGGCAATGTGCCCAAGGTTAGTCAAGTTCGTTTGCACTTCACCACCAACCGCCGTAATCGTGTATTCTTTGTCATCAAAGTGAACTTTCATCCCCTTCTTAATTTCGGCGCTGACTGGCTCAACATTGATAATAAAGCATGAGGAACGCAGGGCATCTGGGGCTTGGTTTCCGAAAAGAATTGCCATGGCAATTTCCTTAAATTCCGGGGTATCCGCCCCGATTTCCACAACTTCTGTTTTAAAAATTTCTGACATAGTACTAACCTCCGAATTTTATTTGCCGTATAGACCAAAGCTGGCTAACCAAGCAACGAAGACCCGTGGCACCCCATTGATAAAGCGACTGTAGAGTACGGATGGCACCCCTACTTCAACGGTCTTGGAATCAGCTTCAGCTAACCCTAACCCTACAGGAATAAAGTCACAACCATTTTGGGTGTTGATGGCAAAGAGCGCTGGCAAAGCATATTGTGGTGGAATATTACCTTTCCCGATTTCCACCCCAATTAAAGTCCCAATAATTTGACCAATAACGGCCCCGGGTCCTAAAAGTGGCGATAAGAATGGCAAAGAACAAATAAATCCTAAAGCCATCAAACCCCAAACATTTCCTGCTAAAGGTTTCATAGCCGTGGCAAAGACCTTCCCAATCCCGGAACCATTGATAATCCCAATTAAGAGGGCAACAAAGGCCATAAAAGGAATAATGGTATTAATCACGGTTTGTACGGCATCCTTAGCGGCTTGGTTAAAAGTTGACACAACCTTCCCAGCTCCAATCCCGATCCGGGTTAAAATTCCAGGATTTTCTTGTTGAGCGGTCAACGTCTTGGTAGTGTCAATCCCTTCATCAGCTGCTTCTTTAGCGACGGCTTCAACCGTAGTAGTTTCTGTTACAGCATCATCATCTGAAATCAATTCAATTTGATCCAAACCAACTTTAGAAACATAGATATCTTCTTTGATAAATTGAGCTAAAGGACCACTCTTACCAGTTGGTAGAACATTGATAGTCTTGATACCTTTCTTAGGGTAAATTCCACACCGTAAGGTCCCCCCACAATCCACAATAGCGAGAGCTGTTTCCTCATCTGGAATAGAAGTTTTGAAACCATCTACGGCCTCCATTCCTGTTAATTGCGCAATTTTATCAACAATATCTGGCTTGTTGCCACCTGTTACATAAATAAATTTGTGCTTTTCTTCTGTTGGAGTAATGGTGATAGGTCCACCCCAGCCCCCAGTACCTTTTACAACACGAATACTATGATATTTCTTTGTCATAATCGTTGCCTCATTTCTTCAATCTTATTACATTTCTACTTCTTTAGAAAGGGTAACCCCTTGTTGCTTGCAGACGTATGCGGTGGTGAAGTCGGTAATCCAACCACCAATGAAATTCATTAGCAAACCGACTAACATGTAGCGGATAGCCAAATCCATGGTGTTGAAACCTAACTTTTGCACCCCTTGCGCAATCCCTAACCAAATAAAGTATTCCGAGGGATTAATGTGGGGGAAAACCCCATTACTAGTGTGACAGAATTGAGCGATAGAGGCGTACCAACTTGGCTTGTAGTATTCAGGTAAGAATTTACCCATAGAGTGTGCCATTGGATTTCCTAGCATAAAAGCGGATACAAAAGGTAAGATTAAATAACGGGTCACAGGGTTCTTAGAGGAAGCCCGGGCCAGCTTAGATATTTTTTTATCCCCAACAAAGGCAATAATAGCATTCATTAAAACTAACAAAAGTAAAACTGTTGGGATAATAGTAGTCATCCAACCTACGAAGGTTTTACCCCCGCTTTGGAAAAGCCCCATAAAGTCTGAGGCGAATTCTGTAACAAATTTCATTTTAGTTACCTTCTTTCATTTTTCTAGTTCTAAACCGATAGTAGACAGACTTGGCCTTTTCAACCATTGGTAGGGACCAAATCTTAATGCTGTCGTCAAAGTCTGCTTGGCTCATTTCTTTCGTCCGGTAATTAATATAGGCCTTGTAAGCATCAAGGAAGCACACACGGGTTAATTTGTCGAATTTTCTCAAAAATTCGTGGTCAGCTGCCAATTCCGCAATATTTTGGTTACGTAAACTTTTAATTTCTTTGAATTTAGCAAAGACTGTCACACCTTTCATCATTTGCGCTTCTAAAATTGTACCTTCAGCGTTGACTGCTAATAACATCAAAGTCCCGGAACGAACTTTCTTGGGATTTTTACCGATTGCTACCGGAGCTTGCAGGCGTAAACGGTGAAAGGTCGTGGAGAAGTCCTTAATTTGTCGAAGTCCGAATAACCCCTGTAATAAGAAGGCTCCTACCAGCATTAAGCCAAAATAAATCATCATTTTATATCGCCTCCATAATCTGTATAAATCCACGGTTATCATCATAATTTTTCAAATTGCTAAGCATATTAGCATTGGCTGCCATAGTATTAATCGCATCATAAACATTGGATAAGGTCCGCGTTAAATTATCATCGAGTTCTTTAGGAATGGCCACGAGAAAGACCACTTTAACCTTCCGACTTTTATAAGTCACAGCTTTGTCAAAAATTCCCGCTTTGACTAAAATACGATGGTGACCACTGTCGTCAATTAAGTGAGGTATCGCAATACCGTCCCCGAAAATATTAGACTTTTCAGCTTCCTTTTGGCGCCAACTTTCTTTGAATTCTTCTGTTAAGTTACCTTGCGCAATTTCTCGATCAATCAAACTAGCCACTTCATCTAGGTACGATTTACTAGTCTTAAACTTAGTAACGCTAAACTGACAAAGTCCCGCTTGAATTGCTTCATTCACCAACAAGATACGCATTTTTTCCTGCAGGCTCCCTTTATTAAAGGCAGTATCCAATTTAACCACTGGTGCTTTCCTATTTAACTGATCATCTTTAAAATAATCGTTGGTAAAAGTTAATAGGTACTTGGCTTGGCTGGCTTTAAATTCTTCTTCAGAACTAAAGGTATCAACAATCACTTCTTCATCAAAAAGTGCTTTGATTTGTTTAGCAATAAATTTATTAATGCTAGAACCAGCAATATTGACCACTGCAAAGCGGTGCAAATTATTTTGTGGCGTGGCATCTAATTCCATCTGAAAATAAACTGTTAGATAACCAATCTCTTGATCCCGAATATTTTCGGCTAGTTTCTGACTAAGTAAGGTTACCATTTCTTTAGCCAACTCCAAGGCCAACGGATACATCGTTAAAATTTCATCTGAAATAAATTCGTTAGATTTGATATCAAAGGCTGCACGATTAACTAAGAAAACCAAATGATACTTGATTTCCATAAAAAAATGGCAGAAATCTAAATTAACGTCAATTTTTTTCTTCAAAGCTGGGATTAATCCTTGACCCAACTGAGATAATTCCGCAACGGCCTCCTCAAGCTTACTTTCTTCTGTTTGTCTTAACTTGGAGATATTCATCGGACTGGTGATAAATAACCACTCCGTTATATTTAAAGGGCTTTCAAAAAAGTTAGCTAAGTATGTTTGCAATGCTTGACAACTACTTTCTTTCAATAAGAAATAGTAATGTGGCACTGGTGCTTGCATGATGATGCCTTGCTGACGCAACCAAAGAACAATTAAGAGATTCGTTTTGAACTGACGGGTAACTTCCTCAGTCACTCCAAATGTAGCCAAAATTTCTTCTAACTCAAGTCCTTCTTGAGCAGATAATTGAGGCAGCTCACAGTAACGGGCGACCAAACTCTTAAAAATTACCGCATATTTGTAGTCTTGAGGAACAAAAAGTTTTACGCCCCGGTTAGTTTTTGTTTGAATTTCCGCCCCGAAATAGTTCAATTCGGACCTAAGAGCCTGAATATCCTTGTTAATTGTCCCACGACTGCTTAAGAATTTTTCTGCTAAATCATCTAAAATCACATATTCATCATGTTTTCGGTAAAGTTCCTTGAGAATTAAAGCTTGGCGCTTGACCGGATCATTATAATCAAGGTCCTCTTTCAAAAAGGAAGTTTGAATGCTAGTCAGCTTTTCATAATCTTCGATTTCGATAAAGAAAACCCCGTTGCGAAAGATGATTTGTGCAATGCCGGTCAACTCAGCATTTAAAGCTTGAATATTTTTACTGATAGTTCCATGAGACAGGCTAAATTGGGTCTGTAACTTGCCGTATGTTAATGTATCATTGATAAGAAAATACCGCAGGATTTCATAATTTTGTCTGTCCAATCAGCTCATCTCCTTCTAGCCGCGAGATTTACCTCCGGCAACGTTAATCGTAACCCCAGTAATATAGCTGGCTTTATCTGATAAGAGATATGTCACAGCATCGGCAACCTCAGATAATTTACCACTACGACCCAATGGCGTAGTTGAAGTACTCTTGTAACCGGCACGAATGTCATCAACCGTCTTATGACGCGTGTAGGCCAAAGCCTCTTCGTATGATAAAGTCCGTAAACCTGTGGCTTCCATAATCCCAGGAGCCACACCAACAACACGAATATTGTGTTCCCCTAGTTCCTTAGCCCAAGAGCGGGTAAATCCATTAATAGAAGCCTTAGTAGCAGAATAAACACTTTGTCCTTGAGAACCTTCAAGACCGGCTTCAGAAGACATGTTAACCACAACCCCGTACTTTTGCTTGGCCATTTGACGTACGGCAGCTTGAGAAACTAAGAAAACACTCTTCACGTTGACGGCAAACATCTTATCAAAGTCCGCTTCGGTAAACTCATACTTGCTTTGGTCAGCTTGAGCATCCACTAATAACCGTGGCAAATTAATTCCGGCGTTGTTCACAACCCCGTCAATCTTTCCTTCATTAGCCACCACTTGATCAACCATGGCGTTAACTTCTTCATGGCTGGCAACGTTGGTCTTTACGAAGTGGAGGTTTACATGTTTGAGATCGCCTTCATTTAAATCCGCATTGTAAACAACAGCATCATTGTTTAAGAGTTCTGTCACGATAGCTTTTCCGATTCCAGATGAACCACCAGTAACAATGTACACGCGACCAGCAATATCTAACCATTTTTCACTCATAATAAAACACCTCATGTTTTCTTATTTTTCTTTACGGTTTTATTATATGTGTATGCGCTTGCAAAATTAATACAAGGATTTGCGCATTTCTTTTTCAAAATGGTGGTTTAATTAATTAGAAAGCCATATTCATATATGGCAGATTTACATTTATTAATTTAGCCTTCTCAATTATTGAACTTTTTTATCTAACTTGTCAACTCAAATATTCAATGTTTAAAATGTATTGATATCAACAAGTCAACTCATGAAAAAGTACAACTTAGGTTTTAAGTAAACTCTCTACGGTGGACTCAGGTTTACTATGCGATATGTAAGCAAAGACCATAACTCTGTAACATAATAATACAGTACAATGTCACAAAATATTGCACTCCTCGTCCAGCCGGGCGGGGATTTTTTTTCGTAAAAAGGACTAACTTTTACGCTAGTCCCCTCTCAGCTTCACAAAATTTTTATAGCAAAAAAGAGCTAATCAACCGATTAACCCCTTAACACTGGTGTTTTGTGCTCTGCGCAACTCTATATTTTCAAATCAGCCCTATATTTCTGCCAATATTCCTTCGATTGCAGCTAGAACACCTTCGTCATCATTACTTGGTACCATCTTGGTTGCCACTGCTTTAATTGGCTCTTTAGCATTCGCCACTGCATAAGAAGTCCCCGCGGCTTGCATCATTTCCAAGTCATTAAGATTATCGCCGAAAACAATCAAGTCCTCTTTATTTAAATGATAGTGTTGTAAGAGCTGTTCTAGCCCCCAAGCTTTATGGCAGTCACCATGCACAAAATCAATGGCTCCATGACCGCCCTGAACTGCACGCAAGTCATCTCCGTGACTTTGGTTATATTCAGCAATCAAGCTATCTACTTCTGCTTCAGGAACCATGGCTGTTACCTTAATAAATTCGTCTTGATTGGCCACTTGGTCAAAACTTGCAACCTTAATGCCCGGACTGAACAATTTCACCCAATCAGCTGGCATCAAACCTTGATTAGCTTGTTCCTGAAGATCACCAATATAGTACATTTGCTTGGCACTTGAAATTAAGATAAAGTAGTTCTTACTGCGCGATAAGAAAAATTCCTCAAAATCCCGAATTTGTTGGACTGTGAGCAACTGTTTGGCAATTTCTTGACCTTGTGCCCGCACATAAGCCCCATTTTCCGCAATACAATCGATGCGTGCTGAAATATTTTGAAAAATATCTTCCACCATCCAGTAAGACCGTCCACTCGCCACTGCAAAGCGGATTTGCGCTTCATCTAAGCGGTCAAGTAACTTAGTAAAACGTTCCTGATTATAAGAACCATCGCTTTTCAAAAAAGTCATATCCATATCACTAGCAATAATTTTTCTAGGTCGCATTTTGATACCCCCATTTGTTAAGTTTAACATAATTTTTAATGGCGCCAAAAGTAATATAGACACGCAAAAATAATAATAATAAATAGGACCAAATAACACCCGCAAGTCACTTGCTTAATTTCTACCTCAGCCGATACAAACTTGGATTTCGAAGATGAAATTATCTCTCCATTGGCAGATAGAACTGTCATCTCGTGTAGTATATTATCGTACAGTTAAAAATATCCCCTTCTGAAGCTTGCAAGATAAAATTAAACTTCTTCGGAATGATACTTTTCAATGAGATCTTGCTCATATTTTTTAAGTAAATAATCTGTTAAAACATGATAGTCCAAATACTGGATACCATACTTACCCCAATGGATTTTATTTACCAAACGGCTATTGTAATATAAATCCATTGCTTGAGGTAAACTTAGATTTAATTCTTGAGAAATATTCATAATAAGTTTTTCTTCTAAACTTTCTTGATAAATCTGTTCTATCCTTATAATCTTTATTTAAAAGTATAACACGCTCAACAAGCTTATGTTAAATCTTGAACCTAAAATTAGCAGATTTCCGTTGAAATCATCAAATATTATACCAATCAAAAGAAAAATTTCACGAGCATAGAAAAAAGCCGCTCCTTTGAACGACTTTAATCTTTACGCTTACATTTTTATTTAAAAAGCCTACTTACACTAGCTTGACTACTTAACTAGGCTGACAGGCTTTTCGTTACTGTGTCTTATTGTTAAATATATTTTTACATTTTTTAGGAGTATATTATGGCTTAATTTGTCTATGCTTTCACTTGACCAGCCTTAATCGGATCTTCTTTTTCAAGTGTGAATGCACAAATAAGTGTGACCACTGCTACAATAATCCCTAAGATAAGGTATGTGTGTTGGAAACCAACTTGGTCATACATCTTACCGGCAAAGGATGAAAAGAAGAAAACCGATAACTGTTTAGCAAAGTTAGATGACAATGCATAAACAGTAGCATATAACCGTAAATCAAAAGCTCCGGCAATATACTTCATAATTGAAACCAGGAGGATTGGCATTTCTAACCCTGCCAAAAGTCTAAAGATGACGATTAATGTCAAGTTCGGAACTAAGGCAGAACCTAAAATCCGAATTGCTAAAATAACACCGTAGATAATCAAACCGTTACGTGAACCAATTTTATTAATTAACCATGGCATTGGAATCATTAATAAAAACTCTAAAGCCGTTTGGCTAGATGTCATGTAACTATAAGCAATCGTCCCTTGGGAAGCGTTGTCAAAAAATGATTTAAAAAAGATAATAAATTGTTGATCAAATACATCGTAGACTGCAGAAGTACCAATATAGAACAATGATAAAATCCAAAAATTACGTAATTTAAAAATGGAACTCATTTGCTTTAGATCCAATTTATTTGAAGTATCTTCACCACCAGCAGCAGCCAAGTTGTCTAAATTGATTTTATCACTAAAAATCAAAGTACATGTAAGTAAAATCGCCGCTGTAGTACATGCCCAAAAAATTGAATTAGGGTTCCATAAGAAGAGACGACCTCCAACCAACGCAGCAGTTGCTCCCGCTAATGATCCTCCCATCCGCGAGTGACCGAATTCAAAGTTATTTGTCAAACTAGCACGTTGTACATATTGTTCAACTACAGAAACCCCACCGTTTAAAATAAAACTCATGTAAATCCCTGTTATAATGGCTACTGTTGTAGGTCCCATAGCTAGTAGTGGCTTAAATACCCATTGGAAATATGGTCCAACTAAAATCATCCCTACAGCGATTGTGATAATCAGGGTTTTCTTCATGACTAACCTATCTGAAATTACCCCAAAAATAGGTTGGAAAATTAGGGAAATTCCTGACATCATGGAGAACACCAAACCTGCTTGAACTCCGTTAAAACCTGCTTCTTGTTCTAGCCAGAGTGTTAAATAACCAAAAACTATTGCCCAAGTAAAGAAGTAAGAAAAGTGTGTTACAGGGAAACCCCAAAAATGTTTCGTTTCATTATTCTTTTTCATAATTAAATTCCTCCATTAATCTCATTTAGTCATAACTGTAAGGAATTGGCTTCCCAAAATTAGGGGTACCATCTTCATTCCAAGTAAACGGTTTAACTAAGGTATGACGGTTAGGATCGTACAAAGGATCACCTTTAATTTCTGTATAATCACGACAGTGGTAAACCATTAAATCAGTTTCACCATCTTCCGCCACAGTGAAGGAATTGTGACCAGGACCAAATTGATTGTGTTCGAGATCACTTTCGAAAACTGGAGTTGGTGATTTTTCCCAGTTAGATGCATCTAATAGGTCAACATCATCACGCACGGTTAACATTCCCATCGCGTAATTTTCATCAGTGGCACTGGCTGAGTAAGTTAAGAAGAAACGACCATTCCGATGGAGAACTGCGGGACCTTCATTTACCCAAAAAATTTTGGTTTCCCAGTCATATTCTGGTTTAGTTAACATGACTGGTTCCGTTGAAATCGTCCAAGGATTTTCCATCTTAGCGATGTATAAATTAGAGTTACCCTTAATTTCTTTATCCTTTTGCGCCCAAACGTAGTATAAATCACCATTGTGTTCAAACGTGGTGGCATCTAGAGAGAACGTATCCATAGGGGTCACAACACGACCTTTTTCTTCCCAGTATTCTTCACCAGCCATAGGGTCTTCGTTTGCGCATTCAATGCAGAACATACGATGTTGGAACATTCCATTTTCGTCAAATTCTGTGGTGTGTGATGCGGCAAAGTAAACATACCACTTACCTTTAATATAGTGAAGTTCTGGTGCCCAGATTAATTCGCTCATTTCACCAGTACCTGATTCATGCTTTCTCCAAACTGTCCTTGGTGCAGCATGTGCTAAACCTTCTAAGGTACGAGCCTTTCGGATTTCAATTCGATTGTAAGCTGGTACTGATGCTGTAAAGTAGTAGTAACCATCAGTGTGCTTGTAAATAAATGGATCGGCACGTTGAATAATTAGGGGGGCAGTGTAGCTTAATTCTTTACTCATAAATAATTCCTCCAATTATAATAATTTAGTCAATTTCAACTAATTCAATGTCGTACATCTTTGCCAAATCGGCAATTTGTTCATTTGTTGCAGCTAATGAGAAGACAGTGTGGTGACCACCACCATTTTGAATCCATGCAACGGAGCCTTTCTTCAATCCCGCCTTAGGTGTCCACATTTGTTTAGCAACTGGTAAGTATGGTGTTTCTTTTTCTGGCTTGTGACCTTCAACTTCGTATGAGATGAACTTGAAGCCATCACGGAAGTCAGAAAGAGTAACGTCAATTCCGTCGCCTTCTGAGCCAGAGAAGACCAAACGTGCTGGGTCAGTCTTACCACCAATATCCAATGGGTGAACTTCAACCCGTGGTTTATCAGAAGCAATGGTTGGATCAACTTCAAGCATGTGTGAACCTAAGATAGCTTCATGACCTGGACGTAAATCTAATGTGTAGTCTTCCATGAAGACAGTTTGTTTGTTGTGGGTCATGATTTTAAGCACACGGTCAAGGGCAGCTGTCTTCCAGTCACCTTCACCAGCAAATCCATAACCATCACGCATTAACAATTGAGCAGCTAAACCTGGTAATTGATCCATGCCCCAAAGATCTTCGAAGTTTGAAGTAAAGGCAGTGTAGTTACCACGGTCTAAGAAACGTTTCAAAGCAATGTATTGCTTCAATTGTTCCCGTACTGAGTGTTGGTAGTGTTCTTCACTGTTGTTACCTTGAACTAATTCGTAACGACTTGCTAAATCATCGTACTCAGCTTGTACTTCTTCATCAGTTACTTTATTAATTTCTTCAACTAAGTCACCAATTCCGTAGTAATCAACTGTCCAACCTAACTTGATTTGTGCTTCAACCTTGTCGCCTTCAGTCACGGCTACATTACGCATGTTGTCACCAAAACGAGCTACCTTTACCTTAAATGATTCATTGTAGGCTACGGCAACATTTTCCCAGCTAGCAATTTCTGCTTGTACTTCTTCATCTGCCCAGTGACCGTAAACAACCTTATTATTCTTCTTCAAACGCGCATTGATGTAACCATATTCACGGTCACCGTGAGCTGATTGATTCAAGTTCATGTAATCAAAATCAATGGTATCGTAAGGAATGTTGTTTAAAAATTGGGTTGCCAAGTGAAGTAATGGCTTTTGGAGTAATTTAGTCCCACGAATCCAATTTTTAGCGGGTGAGAAAGTGTGCATCCAAGTCATTACCCCAGCAACTTCATCGCGATAGTTAGCTTCTTTCATGAAAGCAGTAATTTCTTCAGCAGTCTTCATAACACCTTTGAAAACAACCTTATATGGTAATTTACCGCTTTCATTTAAGGATGCTACAATTTTTTCAGTATCATTAGCTACATTACGGAGTTGTTCTTCCCCGTATAAAAATTGACTTCCTGCAACAAACCAAAATTCGTAATCTTGAATCTTTAACATCTTAAATTCCTCCTAATTTTCTTCATGCTTGGCATGACTTTGTGATTTAGCGTTATTTTGTCCATAGTATGCATTAGCTCCGTGCTTACGGAAGTAGTGCTTGTCTAATAAAAACTGTGGTAAAGTTGAATCTGCCATGGTCATTTGCATCGTGTGAAAATCTTCCTCTGCAACAACTTCCAATACTTTCGCATTGTAGACCGCCTTGGCTGGGGTAGCTCCCCAAGTAAAGGGACCATGTTGGGAAACCAAAGTCCCTGGCGTTGCTTCATAATCCAAGCCCCGCTTTTCAAAGGTTCTCACAATAGTTTTACCTGTATTACCTTCATAATCTTCTTCGATTTCTTCCTTAGTTAAGGCATCAGCTGCCGGAATGTCGGTATAGAAGGTATCAGCATGGGTAGTATTCATCGCTGGAATATCCATTTTGGCTGCAGCAAAGGAAACCGCCCATGGTGAGTGGGTGTGCACAATCCCCCCAATCCTAGGAAAATGATTGTAAAGGTAAGTATGCGTTGGTGTATCAGAAGAAGGATTATAATCTCCTTCAACAACTTCTCCCTTTAGATTTACCACTACGAGATCTTCTGGTTTTAAGTCTTCGTAATCAACCCCAGATGGCTTAATAACGAAGAGACCTTTTTCACGGTCAATCCCGGAAACGTTTCCCCAAGTAAAGGTAACTAAGTCTAACTTAGGCAACATCATATTGGCCTCGTAGACTTCTTTTTTTAAATTTTCTAACATCTTCTCACCCTTCGTAATTAATTTTTTCGGCCAAACGTTCAACTTCTAACCCAGCCTGGTAATTTTCAATAAAGATACGGTAACCTGCCACCCCAGCTTCTTCAGGGGCCAAGGTCATACTTTCGCTTTGAGTAAAGACCCTGGTATCTAAGTAATCTGGTAAGCTTAACTCATTCTTATCAGTGAGGTAAAGCGCTAAGACCGCCATTCCCCATGGTCCACCAACACTGGCATTATTCATGATTGTAATTGGTACATTTAAGGCGTTCGCTAAGACTTGTTGACCTACAACTGGTGTTTTGAACAGGCCACCTTGAGCAATCATCACTTCAGTTTGGATACCTTCTTCTTTGATCAAAGTTTCCATCCCAATTTGTAGTGGTGCAAATGCTGCATATAATTGAGAAACCATGAAGTTAGCCAAGGTAAAGTGACTATTTGGTGTTCTTACGAACAATGGTCGTCCAGCTTGAACATCAGTAATATTCTCCCCAGAAAGGTAGCTGTAGTTGACCAACCCCCCCGCATCCGGTTGTGACTTAAGCGCATCTAAGAAGAGCGTTTCATAAAGTGTGTCTCCTGAAACATTGATTCCTAAGCGACCCGCAAATTCTTTAAATAGACCCGCCCAGGCATTGATATCAGAAGAACAATTATTGGCGTGAACCATAGCAACTGCTTCTCCATCTGGAGTTGTAACCACATCAATATCACGGTGCACACTTTGAAGTTCTTTTTCTAAAACCACCATAGCAAAAGCGGAAGTCCCCACGGAAATGTTACCGGTCTTCTTACGCACGCTATTAGTAGAAATCATCCCAGTACCAGCATCACCTTCCGGTGGCGCCATTAGGCTACCGGCTAGCAAGTTACCAGTTGGATCAAGTAACTTAGCCCCTTCAGATGTCAAGCTACCAGCCATTTGACCGGCAACCTTAACTTCTGGCAGAATATCTTCTATCTTCCAAGAGTAAGCCTTTACATTTTTCTGATTAGAAAACTTAGTTAACAAATCTTGACGATAATTTCTATGTTTATCAATTGGGAACATCCCGGAGGCATCCCCCACACCTAAGACACGTTCACCACTTAACTTCCAGTGAACATATCCTGCTAAAGTGGTTAAATAGTCAATCTGTGCTACGTGTTCTTCACCATTTAATATAGCTTGGTAAAGATGAGCAATTGACCAGCGTTGAGGTATGTTGAAATTGAATAATTCCGTTAATTCTTCAGCTGCCTGTCTAGTAATATTATTGCGCCAAGTTCTAAATGGCGTTAAAAGTTTTTGATTTTTATCAAAAGCCAGATAGCCGTGCATCATAGCACTAATTCCGATAGAACCAACTTTTTCTAAACTTACATGGTAACTTGAAAAAACTTGCGCAGCTAATTGTGCGTAACTCTTTTGAACACCGTTCCAAATATCTTCTTCGCTATATGTCCAAATGTGATTTTCATATTTATTTTCCCAAACATTAGACCCTGAAGCTAAAACTTCAAAATCTGGTCCAATCAAAACCGCCTTAACTTGGGTTGAACCTAGTTCAATTCCTAAAGCAGTTTTGCCATTTTGAATGATTTGAGAAGCTTTCTTAATATCCAAGTAAAACACCTTCTTTACGAAAACGATTTCTTTTTACATTCACATCATATAATATTTGTTCGTATAATTCAACATAACAAAAAATTCATTCGAATAAAAAATTGTATATAAACATCTACAAATCAATGATTATAATTTGTGAAAATTTTATTTATTTTTTTATCAACAATTTGTAGCTTTAAGTTATTCGAATAAAAATCATTTTCTACTAGACTTTCAGCCAAAAATATAGTTGAATTTAATTAATGAAATATTTACACGGAGGGAATATTTTATGAAAAATGATTATCTAAAAGTTAAGGAAAGTATTAAAAATAAAATTCTCTTTGGAAAATACCAGGCAGAAGAAAAGCTTCCCACTGAAAATGAATTAATTGAACAATTTAAAATTTCACGCTATTCAATTCGTCGTGCTTTAGGAGAACTTGAGCGTGAACACTTAATCTATCGTGTCCAAGGATCCGGTATGTTTGTCCAATCACTTACTAAGAAATGGACTAAAAATACTAGTAATAAGACCATTGGAATTATTTGCACCCATATTGCTTCCTACATATTTCCGCAAATTATTGACGAGATTGACAATATTTTGACGGCACACGGCTACTCTTTACTACTTAGTAATACTCATAATGATCCTACTCGAGAACGCCAAAGCTTAATTAATATGCTAGATTCACAAGTTGCTGGCATTATTATCGAGCCAAGCCAATCTTCTTTGACCAGCCCTAATATGGATATTTTTAACATTATTAAGAAGAAAGAAATACCCATTGTCTTCTTAAATGCTGTCTATGAATCCCTTGATTTTCCTTGTGTTTCAATTAATGACTTGCAAGGAGAAAACCACTTAACGTCACACCTTTTAGAGTTGGGTCACCAACAAATATTAGGAGTTTTTCAAACCAATGATTTACAAGGCGTCAACCGTATGCGTGGTTTTATGAAGGCTTTTCAAGAAAAAAAGATTGATAATTCTAATTGTGATGTGATAATGTACAGTCCTCACGATGATTTTAATATTATTGCCCAAAAAGTCGAAATCTATCTTAAGAGTCCCATTCCGCCAACAGCTATCGTTTGTTACAATGATCAACTAGCAATTTGGCTCACGGACTATCTCAAAAAAAATGGTTATCATATACCAGATGATATTTCCATTGTTGGCTTTGACAATTACGCTATGGCACAATATTTAACACCACCATTAACTACTATTGCTTATCCAACACGTAATATTGGACAAGCAGCAGGTAAAGGTATTCTAGCTTTAATTAACAACGGAGAGTTTAGTTCTAAAAAATACGAACCAAAATTAATTCTCAGAAAATCTACTCAAAAAATTTAATTTTAAATAAGGTCCACCGCTCTTTTTGGCAGTGGACCTTTTGTTCTTTTAAGCTTTGTAAATTCAATGACCACGGGGCTATCCCTCCATGGGTTAAACCCCATGGAGGGATAGTGAAGTGCAACAAAAAAGTTAGACAAAAACAAAATATATTTTAAGTAGCTAAGACATGAATCCGGTAATCAACTGGGCTCATATTTTTGTTTTGTTCGAAATTTGGTCGTTATTATACCAATTGATGTACTTTCTGAAGAGCCATGTGAACTCGGCTATGTCCTTACAGCTCTTGATTTCAGGTAGCGATTCGATTTTGAGAAGGTGGAAAAAACTCTCCATAGGGGCATTATCTAAACAATTTCCCTTGCGGGACATACTTTGGATTGAACCCAATGAATCACTCTTTTCACGATAGTAGTCCAATTGATAGTA
>NZ_AZFH01000202.1:0-23382 GCF_001435735.1 Ligilactobacillus equi DSM 15833 = JCM 10991 | reverse complement strand
GAATAATGGGATTAACACCTTCAGGAAGTTTGTCTTCAAGTTGTTTTAACGTGTCCATAATCAGCAGTTTATTTGGACTTTGGCTGATAGAAGCAGCTAAAACCTCTTTAGAGCCTGGTCCAAGATGATTGACATATAGGTCCAAGTAGAACTGCCTAAACGTATCTGTGAAACGTCAGTATGAAGGACGGTGTAGGGAATAGTGGCATCAAATGTTTGATTCAGTAGATTTTGAGCCACCTTACCAATTTCCTTGATTATTATCTTGATATCTGCGTACTTGTCAAGTTTGTTGGCAATGCGCTTACGTTCATCGTAGTAAGTTGCGCGCTTTAAGTCAACCATTCTCAGAAGCTCACCAATCCCATATCGTTTACTTTTAGGTAAGCCCTTTTGATCCACCCTAATCTGATCCACAATTACCGTTTTATCTTTGGCTTTGAGGGTCCGAACAGGGTCAGTGATTTTTTTAAGATATCACGCTCCATCTTAACTTGACGGAGTTCTTGTCTCAACGCCTCCATTTCGTCGCTTTCCATCTTCAACATTTTACGGGCATTCTTCTTACTTTTCTTTGACACCTTACTTGGCCTACCTTTCTTCTTCAGTTTCAAGGTCTCCAGTCCGCCCTCCTTAAATAACTTGAACCATATAGATACCTGGGAACACAAGAGATTATGGGTAGACGCAACTTCAGACATTGAAAGATCATTATTTAGGTAGTAGTTTATCACATAGAGCTTGAAATCAACAGTGAATTCACGTCTCGAATGCCGTAATTTCAATCCATCAGGACCATTCTGATTGTAGGTAGCCCACCATCGTTTAACGGTTCCTTTCGGTAGAGAATACTTGTGCTCTAGAGAGAGTTGTGAATAACCAGTATCCAGATATTCCTGAATAACATCTAATTTAAATTTTTGAGCATATTTAGTCATATAAAAAAGCACCTCATAATCATTAGATTTTGTCTAAGAATTATAAGGCACTTCACAGTTTGCCTCTGTTTTTATATTATACAGAATATAAAAAATAGCATAAGCAAGATTTATTTTCTATAAAATACAAAAAATCCTATTGGTATTTTGACCATAGGATTTTTTGTACTCTATCTATATTTGGGCAATACTGTGGGCGGCACGACGACCCTGGTGAATGATACCTGCTAAGGCAGTACCACTTCCTGGATAGTAAGTTCCCATCCAACCACCAGCAGCGAGACCGGCGGCGTAAAGTCCTGGAATGACTTGGTCATGGATATCTAAAACTTGACCTTTAACATTAATCTTTAAGCCACCCAAAGATCCTAAGTTAGAAGCACGATTTTGGTAGGCAAAGTACTTTCCTGCAAGTGGTTCTAGACCCATTTGACGCCCGAATTCTGGATCTTGGTGCCGAACGGCTAGTTCATTCCAGTCTTGCAAGGTCTTGGCCAAACCTCGAGCATCCACACCAATCTTTTGCGCTAAAGCTTCAATTGAATCCGCACTCACCACTAATCCTTTCTTTATATCTGCAGCTAAACTTTCTGCATTCCAAGGACTAGCTGGTGCTTTTAGCGATGAATCTGCAAAAATCATATAAGTTGGTTTCTGGAATTTACTTTCTTCATGGAAAATCTCTCGGAAACCGTAAGCATAGGTTGCATCTTCACAAACAAAACGACGTCCAGCAGCATTGACGAAGAAAGATGGGATCGTAGGCATTTGGTTATTAGTGGCATTTCCTGTCCGTCCATCAAAATCAATCGTCCCGCCGAGACCACAGAGAGCCGCATTAACTGATTGGCCTAAAATAAGACCATCCCCGGTATCGGTAGAAATCGACATGCAAGCTTTATTCTTAAGATCAGCATAGTGCTGTGGGCTCAGGTCCTTGGCTAAAGCTGGATTGTGGTCAATACTTGCAGTTGCAATTAAAACCGCTTTTTTAGCTTGGTAGTAACCTCGGGCCGCCTTAACCCCAACGACTTCTTTTCGTTCAGTATCGAAAATCAACGCCTGAACTGAATTTTCATAACTAACTTTAACCCCTAGACTCAAAGCATTCTTCAAAAGAGCTTGGGTTAGTAGCACTCCATCTGTCGCAGCGCCACCACCACTGTTAACATGAATACGGTCGGCATGGACTTTATCAGCAATATATGGCACATGATTGTTACCATAGACACTAATCCACTTGACACCCATTTCTTCTAACCAAGTAATATTTTGTCCGGCATGCTTCGTCAAGTCTGTCACCAAATCGCGATCAGCTAGACCTTCAGCGGCTTGCAGATAGTAATCGGCATGATTTTGCGCTGTATCATTCGTAAACTTAGTCATTTCTTTTTGGTACTTAGTGCCACTTGCTTGAACTACCCCGCCAGAAAAATTCGTAGTTCCTCCAGGAATACCTGCTTTTTCCAAAATCAACACTGAGAGGCCTTCTTCCGCAGCTTGAACTGCGGCTGCCAAACCTGCGCCCCCACTTCCGATAACCACTAAATCATAACTTACTCGGTAACTATCAACAGCATTTGCAGCTACATAAGCTTGAATATCTGAAGTATTAAGTGGGGTTCCTTCAGCATCAAAATCCGCTTTAACTTTGGGGCCATCAATAGCTAACTTAAAGTTCAGGTCTTCTGCTTCTTGAGCCGAAATTTCTCCTTGAGCTAAAGCTACCGCCTTTTTAGCAGCTTGTTTAAAGGCTATTGAACTAGACGTCACCCCAGTTACAGCATCGACATCAACACTTTGCGCTGCCAACATTTTTTCTTGCATCCGTTCAATGGCTAACCGTCCTACCCGAGCATGGGTATTAAAGTCAGCTTCAACGCCAATTACACGTGCTTGCTCATCTAGCGTTACACTAGCTGCAACAGGACCGTGAAAACCTTGCGTTTTACCTATATAAGTTGTTATCAAACTATTTTTCCTTTCTAAGAAAATTTTTACAAGCTTGTATCCGTATGCGTTTTGTCAGGATAAGTCATTAACTTGGTCAAACTTGGGGCGCGCCCTTCAACGGCATCTTTAACGCGATTAATGGCCATTGGCGCAATTCCTTTGTGGGTAAGGATGTAGAAATCATTATTTTTCAACCCATCAAAAATGGTTGCACCTACAGAGTCAATTGGTAAACCAGCTGTTAAATCATCAACGGCCATCTTTTGTCCCAGTTTGAAACTTTCACTTTGATAATATGGATCACTTTCATCCCGATACTTATCCGGGCGATACTCTTCTGAATGCATCAAGTTCGTCTGTACAAAGGCTGGCGTAAAGACATGCATCCGAATCTTATCTTGTTTAACTGCTTGTAAGTCATATGCGACTGCTTCGGTCATACCAACTACCGCAAATTTGGTTGCATAGTAAGCAGGCATTCCCGGCGCAGTTAGAAGACCTGCTGCCGAGGCCACATTTAAAATATCGCCCCCATTTTCCTGCTTCATCATGATGGGAATAACTTTTCTTAAAGCATAGACCTGACTCATTAAGTCTGCATGCAAAATCCATTCCCAGTCACGAGTTGGTAGTTCCCAAATAGGCCCAGGTACTGCAACACCGGCATCATTGACCAATAAATCTATTTGACCATATGCTGTCATCGTCTTATCCACTGCAGCGTAAACTTGTTCTTCCTCGGTTACATCTGCCACAATTTCCAATACATCAGTGCTTTGCTTTAACTTCTTGACCACTTGACCCAAAGCTTCTTGATCCTGGTCAAGTAAGGCTAGTTTCATTTTTTGAGCGGCCGCCTGAGTAGCAATTGCCTCGCCAAAACCATGAGCTGCCCCGGTAATTAAAGCTACTTTCCCTTCAAATTCCATAAGCTACGCCCCCTTGTTTCCTTAGCTAAAATCTACTAATTCTGAAATTGGATATCTAGTCGTAGTGATTTCTTCGGCTGTTTCATCTGGTTTACCGATCGCAATTGCCATTACTGGAATATATTGTTCTGGATCAAGGTCAAATGTTGACGCTGCTTTGCTTGCATCGTACCCTGCCATTGCGTTTGTTTCATAACCATGCTCTCTAGCGGCTAACATAAATTGCATGGCTGCTAACGAAGTATCTACCATTGCATCCTCTACTAGCATCTTACGGTCAGCTTTTTGGTAAAGTGGAAGGAAGGTATTCAAAGCCGCATTCATAGCTTCTTCGCTAACTTTACCTGCTTCAAACATCCCGTGCCAGAGAGCACTGTATTTTTCATATGCTAAAGTGTTGCCGAAAAACATTACCACCGCAGAACTACTATTAATTTGTGTGTGGTTAAATTTCATGCAAAAGCTACGTAATTTTTCCTTACCTTCTTCGGTATCAATGACCACAAATTTCCAAGCTTGTAAGTTACAAGCTGATGGGGCGGTAATTGCTTCATCTAACATTTCGACAAGTTCTTCACGCTCAATTTTTACAGAACTGTCGAACCGACGTACCGAGTGTCTTTCATTCATAATTTTGTGAAAATCATTATTTACTTTTGCCATAATGCAAAACCTCCATTCAGTTAATATCGCTTACATATACATCATATAACGGAAAATCCAAAAAATCAATCAAAAGTTCAATAAATCACAAATTTTATAAATTTTTTTACTTTTTTAGGCAAAATAAAAGGAGCCAATCCACCGATTAGCTCCATACTTATACTATAAATGTAAAATTTGTTGCATTCCTAGACTGACAACCGTAATCGCCAACCAGCACAACCCACCTAATAAAAGTGGCTTACCACTAGACTTAACTAATTTAACCACATTACTGTTCAAACCGATGGCCGCCATCGCCATGGTTATCATAAACTTGCTAAGCTCTTTTAGTGGCATAAAAGTTTCTGTCGCTACACCTAAGTCAGTGGCTACTGTGGTTATTAATGAGGCAAGCAAAAAGTAGAAAATAAACATTGGGAAGGCTCGTTTCAAACTAAAATTTCCTGCCCCACGTTGACTTTCCCGGCGTGCTTTTAAATAGGCTAGACCCAAAGTAATGGGAATGATTGCTAAAGTCCGCGTTAACTTTACCGTTACAGCTTTATCTAAGGTTTGCGAACCTAGGTGCCACATGCTATCCCAAGTCGCAGCTACAGCTGTTACTGAAGAAGTATCATTAACAGCCGTCCCTGCAAAAATTCCAAAGCTGGCCCCACTATGCGTATCAAATCCGACTAATCTACCCAAAATAGGAAAAATAAAAGCTGCTAAAACATTAAAGAAGAAAATAATCGAGATGGCCTGAGCTACCTCATCATCTTCCGCATCAATTACTGGTGCCGTCGCTGCAATTGCCGACCCCCCACAAATTGAAGAGCCCACTCCAATTAAGGTCGCAATATTTCCTGGTACCCGCATCAACTTATGTAACAAGTAAGCTACTACTAACGCCGTCGTAATTGTAGTTAAAATAATTGGGAGCGACTCCTTTCCCGTCTGCAAAACTACATTTAAATTTAGACCAAATCCCAACAGAACTACTGCTGTTTGAAGAATAAATTTCGAAGTAAATTTAATTCCAGCTGTAGCCTGGCCTTTATTCTCCCAGAATAAAGCCAAAATCATTCCAATTAAAATTGCAAATACAGCACTACCAACAACTGGAACAACTTTACCTAAGAACCATGCAATAAGTGCAATTACCAAGCAAACAATGATTCCTACCGTATTATCAATCCAGAAACGCTTCTTTAACATTATCTTACCCCTCTCATTCAATTACGGTTATTATACCAAAACTAGTTACTTATTTGGTAACATATGTTAATTTCAACTTAAAATTTTCTTAGCTTTTTCATCAACTTTCCTTAATATTTATATCTTATATTAAGAGCATAGCTAATAGCACAAACTTTTCATAATACTTTCTCCAAACCCGCCTTGTCTCCCCATAAGGCGGGTTTCTTATTCAATCAAAAAGTTACCAGAATTTAATATTCAGCTTAACTTTAACTAGATAATTGTAGACAACATTTTTTTAGTAGTCTACAATCCCCTAGCTAAAGCTTTTTAATTTTTTACTTTTGTAACAAAAACATAACAACTTATTACAAAGCCTATCTATCACGCTTTTCAGCCCTTGTTTTAATTCTTTTTTTCTGCTAGCTTAGTACATGTACTAAATTTGGAATCACATGGGAGCATAATAGCTAATGAAAAAATCACTACATATTTTGACCAGCCTTTCCTTGGCCGGTTTGATTGTTGGGACTGGTCTCCAAACAGCTAGTGCTGCAACAACTAATAATACAACACTCGAAGCTAGCGCAAGCGAAGCAATTACTAACCTCAACACCCAATTAAACCAACAACTTCCTGATCAAAAGCAATTAAATCAAAGTGTTGATCAAGAAATTCAAAACCAAGTGCAACGCGATAAAGACGTAGCTGCCGCCTTAAAAGCATTGGAAGATAATAAAGAACAATCTGTTTATAACGGGGAATGCTACGGGATGACCGCTTGGTATGTTGACCACCTTAAAGGTCCAACTCTAATGGGTTCCGGGCATGAATTTGCTCAAGATATTGGTCAAGATTACGACTGGGCAGCTGCTGGCTGGACGGTAACCGAATACCCTAATATCTCTGATATTAAACCTGGTGACGTTATTTGTTGGCAAGCAGGGGGAAAGTTAAGTCCTGGGATTTATGGTCATACCGGAGTCGTTAAGTCGATTGATGCTCAAGGTAACATGGTAACTTACGAACAAAATTCTGAAGCCGGTCGAATCATTCACGAATACAACCGGACTTTCAACGATACTAAAATTAAATCCGTTATTCACAAAAATTAACTTAAGAAGTCACTTGATAGTGACTTTTTTGTCTTTAACCTAAACAACGTTAAAAGCCTTAAGAAATTTCATTTCTTAAGGCTTTTGCTATTGGCGGGGCGGATTGTATAATTTAAGTTGAACATGAGTGGACATCTCTCCTCCCATTGCACTAACATTGGAATTTATAGATTTATCATTTTTGATCACCAATTTTATCAAATATCTGTTGAATACTGCGAGCCTCCGAGACTACTTTATACGTGGTATCTAGGTATTTATCTGTCATTTTACCCTTGCGGGTAACTCTTTTATCAAAAGCATGACTTTTACCCTTTTGATATTCTAAGTGACAGTATTTATCATAAATATCAACTTTGTTGATTAGGCAACATCTAAAGAACATAACACTATCTAGTCCTTCTTTTGACCATACGCATGGTCTCGAACTATCTCTTTCAGCAACCCAATGACTTATACGTGCTTCTGTTGAGTCACCACAATAATTTTCATCTCGAATATTATCTATCTGTTTACTGTTTCTTAGCAGATAGTTAAAGCTTTTAGTAACCGTATTTCTGCGCTTTTTTCGTATGGTTGGGTCTGACAAATAAACTTTTTTGAACGGCTTTACCATGTCCCAATCACCTGACAAAACCCACTTTTTAAGTTTATTTTCACCATTCCATTTAAATCCACCACCAACAGCTAGTCGACAGGCCTTGACCACGTGGAATTTGTCTAAAATCTCAACTACATCCAACCAGTTACTACATGTTTTTAGCCACTTTCCTTCGTCACTAGTGAAGTATACCTTTATTTTTGAAAATGCATCTTTGCCATATCGCTGTACTATATAGTCTTTTACATTATCCCAAAGATCTTCCTTACCGCCACTTCCTGCGTAATGCAGTGTGGGCTTATCAAGGCTCGTTTAGACTTATCAACTTGACGATAACCCTCGTAAATATAGACCATTTTCTCATAATGTGATGTCCCGTCTTGGTATATGACGTGATCTTCATCAGCTTCGATGAATAAAAACTTAGGGCACTCTCCTGAAGTCTTTTCAACTGAAATACCGTCCTCAAATATTGTTCTAAACTCTCTTAAAAGTTCATGATGCTTGTCTTAGACACCACATTATGGTGAATATAACAGGCTTTTTGATAACTATTGTCGGCCGCAGTTTTACATAATTCTAAACGTAGTTTAGCATCAACTCTACGGTATTTTTCAATTTCTAAAAATGCATCTAGTAAAAAACAGTACTCCTTGGTTGTTTTATTCCGATAGTAATATCTTTCATATGTAATACTTCCCAACTCCGTCACAATTGTACGACTTCTGCAATTCGTCCACTAAAACTTTACGCAGTCACAAACCTATACAGGTTTGTTGATTTTCTTAGTTTTTTACGGAGAATTAGCAGAACCTTTCCGACTTCATTTGTGATATAATTAACATATATTGATAACGTTTCCAAAAATGAGGAGGAGTTTTTTTATGGGACAATTAAAGAACGGAACTTATCAAGTTAGCACCAAAGGTTTCAAAGGCGATATTGATTTAGCTGTAACCATCAAAGATGAACAAATTGCTAAGATTGATATTTTAAAAGAAGAAGAAACCCCAAATATCGGTGGCAAAGCACTCACTGCTCTAGTTCAAACTGCACAAGGAAGAAATGATTTTAACGTTGATGGTATTTCAGGAGCTTCTTATACTTCTAAAGCTTTTAATCAAGCACTGACTTTGGCAAAGATTGCTGCCCAGGATGAAAAACAAGAAGCAACCCTAACCCTAAATGATGGTCAGTATACTACCACAGTTAATTCCTTCCAAGAACATGAAGGTTTACCTGGTGTCGGGAAAATGACCATGTTGGCAACCTTTAAAGACAATAAAATTACAGATATTGAAGTTCCTGAATACACCGATACCCACATTATGGGTGGGATGGCCTTTGATATTTTAGCCAAAAAAGCAATTGCCAAACAATCAACCGACTTAGATGTCGTAACTGGTGCTAGTGTATCTTCTAATGCCTTTCGCCAAGCTCTTGATAATTGTATTCTCCAAGCCGGTGGCCAACCTGAAATTTTTGCAGCCCGTAAAATTAAGCAACGGACACCAATTGTTGAAAATTTAAATACCGACATTGTCGTTATCGGAGCGGGAATGGCTGGTTTATGTGCTGCTATTGAAGCCACTGATCAAGGAGCCAAAGTTCTTATCTGCGAAGCACAAGAAATCAACGGTTCTTCCTCCACTCGTTCAGAAGGGTTCGTCATGGGGGCCGGTACCAAGGAACAGGCTAAGCACGGTATCGAAGACACAACAGATGCCTTCTTCGAAGATATTTACTCTCTTTACAAGGACGAACCAACTATCGACACCAAACTTATGCGCAAGTTAACTCACGACTCCACAGATCTTAACAACTTCCTAATGGAAAACGGAGTTACCTGGTCAGGAGTTACCCACGTAAGTGAAAAAGGCGTTCGTAACTTGAAACGGGCCCACACAACAGCCGGTTTAGGGGCAGAATTAATTGAAAACTTAGTTCAATCCGCCCAAGAAAAGGGCGTAGACTTACGTTATGGCTTAGCCGTGGATAGATTAATTACCTTAAATGGCCAAGTCCAAGGGGTCGTTGCCCGCAATAAACTAGGTGATACCTTAATTATCCATGCCAGTTCTGTAATTGTGGCTGCCGGTTCCTACACCGAAAATCCGGAAATGGTGAAGGAACTCAACCCTCGTATGAATAATATTGAAGTTATCACTGGGCGGGGAAATGGTTCGGCAATGCGCTTCTTTAAACAAGCTGGGGCTCAAATTATTGACGTACCTTACATCCAAATGATGTATTACTTCTACGGAGCCTCATGGGGGGATCGTTTCCCTGAAGCCATTCCTGGCTCACCTACCCTCCCTAACTATGATGTCTTAGAAGTCGATGGTGGTGGACGGCGTGTAGCCTCTGAAGATGACTTCTGTTTCGAATACACTAAACGTGTTTGGGATGGAGGTTACAACGAAGGTTATGCTATCTTTGGCCAAGTTACAGCTGACAAATACCCGGAAATGACTGATCTTGGTTTAACTACGAAAACCGCCCAAGGTAAACCTTTCGGCTACCGTGAAGATAGCATCAAAGCTTTAGCAATAGATGTTGGCATTGATCCTCAAACCTTGGAAGCTACAGTTGCTCGCTACAATGAACTTTGCGAAAAAGGTGTGGATGAAGATTTCCATAAGAATCCAGCCAATATGATTAAGATTACTGCTCCTTACTACCTAGTACGCTTACCACAAATCTGTACCGATGGTTATACCGGGGCCAAGATTAATGAAAATGCCCAAGTTCTTGACGAAGATAACCAAGTTATTAAGGGCTTATACGCTTGTGGTTCTTGTGCTGACAGTCAAATGACCGGGATTAACTACTTTGGTTGCGGTACGTCCCTCCTAACCTGTGGGGTTTATGGTCGCGCTGCTGCTAAAGATGCGGTAAGTCACTTATAAGCATAATAGTTAACTCGAGGCTGAGGCAAAAGCCCCGAGTTTTCAAAAAACACTTTTCACTGAAATTATGGTACCCCCTAAAGGAAGCATGCCAAGTGTGAAAAGTGTTTTTTCTTGTATGTTGCCATCTCTTGTGTCAACTACCCGAGTCTAAAAACATGGGGCCCTGTAACTCACGACACCTACGTCATAGTAAGCATGTCGGGGCAAACCAGACTCTCCTACCGTGGTGCAGTTACGTTTAGATGTTTGACAAGCACCCTTTATTTCTAACAAGTTGAATTTCATTCAACAATATCAGTCAAAAACTAGGGTAAAGCTTTCGATGTAACTAAAAAATTTTAATCAGTTGTTGTAACAGCATTTTTATACGCATCTTAATACGTATTTAAATACGTAACATCATACATAACTTAATACGTAAATTCATATGTATATCACTAAAAACTTGATTTTATAGAACGGAAAAACTCATTTTTCCCAGCTTCTGTTGCTAGTTCTGTCAAAACAAGTTATGCCCTAAAAAGCATAATTTGTGAAAAAATTATATTTTTATGTCGATTTAAACACAAAAATGATTTATAATAACCATTGGGCTTAATTTTTAATTAAGTAAAAAAATTTACATCCTAAGAAAACGCTTAACAAAAGGAGCTGACAACATGAAATTTGTTGCAATTGTCGGTACCAACGCTGATTTTTCTTTGAACCGTAACCTTTTAAGGTTCATGCAAAAACACTTTACCAAACAAGCCGACATTGAAATTTTAGAAATTAAAGACTTAGAAGCTTTCCACGATGCAAGCCAAACTCCAAGTGCTCAAGTTATTGCATTTAGTGATAAAATCCACGCTGCTGATGGGGTGATTATTTCTACACCAGAATATGACCACACCATCCCTGCACCATTGGCTTCTGCCTTAGAATGGTTGGGGCAAACTAAGGCTCTAAACCACAAAAAAGTGATGATTACCGGTGCTTCTTACGGGGTTTTAGGAACTTTACGAGCCCAAGAACACTTGCGCCGTATCTTGCAAAGTCCTAATTTAGCAGCCAGCACTCTTGCTGGGGAAGAATTCTTCCTCCGCCGGGCAGCCCAAGCCTTCGATGAAGAAGGTAATTTAAAGGACACCCAAGTGGTAGCGCAACTTGACCAATACTTTGCTGACTTTGTTAGCTGGGTAAAAGACTAGGAGGCTTAAAAATGAAATTAGTCGGAATTGTTGGCTCCGCCAAAAACAATGCGCCAGCCAGAACTTTACTTCAATTTATGCAAAAACACTTTGCAGACCAAGCAGAAATTTCCCTGCTTGAATGTCGTGATTTTCCAATGTTCAATGAGTCAGATGACCAAAGCGAAACTGATTTACTTAAGAATGCGGCAGCACAAATCGAAGCCGCTGATGGGGTAATCATCGCCACTGATGAGGAAAACCGCACTATCCCCTCAACTTTAAATAGTTTCTTAGATTGGATGTCCTTTAACCTTCATCCTTTAACAGGGAAACCTTTAATGATTGTTGGGGCTGCGGAAGATATTCACGGCTCTGCTAGTGCTCAAATTCACTTGCGCGAAATTATGGACGCCCCAGGTTTAGGACCTATCGTACTCGGAAGTAACGAATTCGTTATGGGGAACGCTCTTGAAGCTTTCGATGAAGACGGCAACATCAAAGCTCAAGGTACCATTGATTTCTTGAGTCAATGTTTCAAGAACTTCTTGCGCTTCGTAAAAGCTACCACCGTGCTAAGTTTACCAGAAGAAGTGGAATTCACCCCAGGGACTTACGAAGTTTCTGCTAAGGGACATAACGGTGACTTCAGCGTAAAAGTTACCTTATCTAAGGACCGCATCGAAGATATCGATATTGATACGGCTAGCGAAACCAAGGGTATTTCCGAAGCTGCCTTCGAAAGAATTCCTGCTCAAATCTTAGCTGGCCAAACTTTAAATGTGGATGCTGTCTCCGGAGCTTCAGATACAAGTAATGGGATTCTAGATAGTGTGGCCCAAGCTGTTAAAGAAGCTGGCGTTGACCCTAACATTTTAAAGAAGCGTCCTAAACCAAGTGCTGACGCTGTGAAGTTGCCTCAAGAATACACGGTTGACCTAGCTGTGATTGGTGCCGGGGGCGCTGGTTTAACGGCCACTGCTACTGCTTTACAAGCTGGAAAATCTACCTTAGTCTTGGAAAAGTTCCCATCAACTGGGGGGAACACCGTCCGCGCCGGGGGACCTGTCAACGCCGCCGACCCTGAGTGGCAAAATACCTTCAAAGCTCTACCAGGCGAAGCCGATACCTTAAAGGAAATGTTGGACTACGATACCAATCAAATTGATCCTGAATACCAAGCTGATTTCCGTAAATTACAAGCTGAAATCAAGGCTTACCTTGATGGGGACCACGACTATCTCTTCGATTCTCCTACTTGGCATGAAATCCAAACTTACCTCGGTGGTAAGCGCGTTGATTTAAATGGCCAAGAAATTCACGGTAACTACGACTTAGTTAAAACTTTAACTGATAATGCCCTAGACTCTGTGAAATGGCTAGCTGACTTAGGGGTTGAATATGATCAAACCGAAGTTACCATGCCAGTTGGGGCAAAGTGGCGTCGGGGTCACAAACCAACAGAACCCCTTGGTTTTGCCTTCATTCGTGTCTTGTCTGAATTTGTCAAGAACAATGGTGGACAAATCTTAACCGAAACCCGTGCTACGAAATTGATTACTGATGACAATGGCAAGGTAATTGGTATCAAAGCTCGGACCGCCCAAGGCCAAGAAGTACTCGTTCATGCTAAAGCCGTTATTTTAGCAGCTGGGGGCTTTGGAGCCAATACCAAAATGGTACAAAAATACAACACTTACTGGGAAAACATCGATGATGACATCGCCACAACTAACTCCCCTTCTATCACCGGTGACGGAATTGAGTTAGGCACGGCCGTCGGGGCGGACCTTGTTGGCATGGGCTTCTCCCAAATGATGCCTGTTTCCGACCCTGTGACCGGGGAACTTTTCACTGGTCTGCAAACTCCACCAGCAAACTACATCATGGTTAACCAAGCTGGGAAGCGGTTTGTTGATGAATACGAAGGTCGGGATGTCTTAGCCAAAGCAGCCATTAAGAATGGTGGGCTCTTCTACTTGATTGCCGATAACGAAATTAAAAAGACGGCCTACAACACAAGCGAAGAAAAAATTGAAGCTCAAGTTAAGGCTGGTACCCTTTACAAGGCAGATACTTTAGAAGACCTCGCTAAGCAATTAGACATGGACCCTGAGGTCTTCGTTGACACCATCAATAAGTACAACAGCTACGTTGATGCGGGGCACGACCCAGAATTTGGTAAGGAAGTCTTCGATCTCAAGGTAGTGCAAGCACCATTCTATGCCACACCACGTAAACCGGCCATCCACCACACCATGGGTGGTTTAAAGATTGATACTCAGGCTCATGTCTTGGATAAGAATAACCACGCGATTGCCGGCTTGTTTGCTGCCGGAGAAGTTGCTGGGGGGCTACACGCTGGGAACCGTTTAGGTGGTAATTCCTTGGCTGATATCTTCACTTTCGGACGTATTGCTGCAAAAACAGCCATTGCTGAAGATGTCGAGGTTGAAGCTGATGCCACTAGTGGGGCTTCTGAAGCTTAAACTTAACTAAGTTAAGACCCTTTGGTTTAACGCCAAAGGGTCTTTTTGAGGCTTTTCTTGCAATTTTGACCAAAAACTTGCATAATATAGAAATAGCTTTCTAGAAAGGTATGTACATGAATTATCAAAAACGTAGCCAACACCGACAAGTGAAGACCCAAAAGAGACAGCGACATGTCTATCAAATTGGGATCTTCCTGATTTTAGGCTTGCTGGGAATTACCTTTTTCACGACTGATGTAATTCCCACTCCTCAGGAATTTCACCTCCGCCAAGCATGGAAATCAAGTAGTCAAACTTATAAAGGTCAATATAGTATTGCCATTTTTTCAGAAAAAAACGGCCAAACCTATACCTACACAAACCGCCCTTTCAAACACGATTGGGTAACTGCTAGTACCGTCAAAGTCGCGGTTTTAGTAGCCCTTTTACACCAAGAAGGTGGGGCCTTGAGCGGTTACGAAGCGACTTTGGCGCGGCAAATGATCGAAAATAGCGACAACGACGCGACTACCACGCTTCTCAAAACTTATCTTGGAGGCTATGATGCTTTAAATCAAGTCTACGAAGCTTTAGGTATGAAATACACTCATACCCCCACTTCGAGTTGGGGACTAACAACCACCACGCCTAAAGACCAATTAATCTTGCTGAAACAAATTTTCCAAGACTCCGATTATCTGAGTACTTCCGCGCAAACTTACTCTAAAGCTCTGATGGCTAATGTGGAAGCAGACCAAAACTGGGGTATTTCAGCGGGGAGTGACCACTATTACCTCAAAAATGGCTGGCTTCCCGATGATAAAGGCCACTGGTACGTAAATAGCATTGGCTATATTCCAAGTGATCCCGGCGCTAATAATGGCTATCTCATTGCCGTTTACACACAAAATAATGCTAGTTTAGCTACAGGAGAAAACCAAATTGAAAACTTAGCCAAAGTCGTCCCAGAAATTTTACAATAATTTTTACATCCTGGTTAACACCAGGATTTTTTGATTTTCTCCGCCCTAAATCCATGTTATACTTGAGAAAACGTTTCAACAAGGAAAAAATATGAAAGATAAATTAATCGTTTTCAAAATTGGGACCTCTTCTTTGACCAATCACATGGGGGATTTAGATGCAGAAAAGTTGGCCCAAATTACTTCACAATTAGCACAGCTCCACCACCAAGGCTATCAATTAGTCTTAGTAACTTCCGGTTCGATTGCTGCTGGTTTCCGGCGTTTAGGTTTTGACAAGCGGCCCAAACACATCGCTGACAAACAGGCTAGCGCTGCCGTGGGGCAAGGTTTACTCATCGAACACTACACCACCAATCTCATGCAAGATGGCATTGTCTCGGCCCAAGTTCTTTTGACCCAAGATGACTTCAAAGACCCTCGACGCTACAACAATGCTGCCCAGGCCCTCCAAGTCTTACTCAAGCGCAGGGCCATTCCTATTATTAATGAAAATGACACCATCGCCGTTGATGAAATCAAGGTTGGCGATAACGATACGCTTTCCGCCCAAGTCGCTGGTTTACTTAAAGCTGACCTCTTAGTCTTACTCACGGATGTGGCGGGCCTTTACACCGCAAATCCGCGTAAAGATCCGCAGGCTCAAGCCATTGCCAAGGTTGATAATATTACACCTGAGCTTTTCCAAATCGCTTCCGGAGCTGGTACAGCCAATGGAACTGGCGGAATGGTCACTAAAATCCAGGCGGCCCGTTTGGCCACGATGGCTGGCGTACCAGTTTTCATTACTTCATCCCAATTAAAAAATTCATTACCCAAAGCCGTCAAGCAAGAAATCCAAGGAACTTATTTCACGGCGCAAACCAAGGCCTTCAACCAAAAGAAACAATGGTTAGCCTTCTACGCTCCTAGTCAAGCTGATATTTTTGTGGATGCTGGGGCGGAAAAAGCCATGGTTGCCAAGGGGCATAGCCTCTTACTTTCGGGTATTAGTGAATTTAGCGGTAATTTCCAACGTAATGATATTGTCTCAGTTTACAGCCAAACTAGCGGTAAATTAATCGGTAAAGGACGGGCACGTTTTTCCCGTTTGGTCGTCGAAGAACTACTTCAATTCAAACACCCTGAAGGGACCTTCATCCATCGTGATGACTGGGTAACCCTACTTTAAGAAAGGATGATTATATGACCATAAGTTCTACACAAGCGCTCATTCAAAGTCTGTTACAACACAAAAAATCAATCAACCAAGCTTCTGAAACCGCTAAAAATGAAGCCCTCGCTAAAATGGCCACTAGCCTCCAAGCTGCACAAGCCGAAATTTTAGCCGCTAATCAAATTGATATGGAAAACGCTCACGGACACATTGCACCTGTTATGTTAGATCGACTCAAATTGACTCCCGAACGTATCGCAGAAATGGCCCAAGGTATTTTAGCCCTCCAAGCTTTACCCGATCCTGTCGGCCGTATCCTCGCTAGCCATCAAGCTGAAAACGGCATGCATATCCAAAAAGTCGCCGTACCCTTCGGCCTTTTAGGTATGATTTATGAAAGTCGCCCTAATGTTACTTCCGATGTAGCAGCCTTAGCCGTTAAATCTGGAAATGCTGTTATCCTCCGTGGAGGCAAAGAAGCTTACAATTCGGCGGTCGCCATTGTTAAAGCACTCAAGGCTGGGTTGGCCCAAAGTGAAATTTCGCCACAAGTCATTGAACTGGTGAGCGATACTAGCCGGGCATCGTCTTTAGAATTAATGACTGCCAAGGGACAGATCGACCTTCTCATTCCACGTGGTGGGGCGGGTCTCATCAAGGCCGTGGTAGAAAATGCCACCGTACCCGTGATTGAAACTGGCACTGGTATTTGCCATGTTTACGTCGATCAAGCTGCCGATTTAGACCAGGCTCTCAAAATTGTTGCCAATGCTAAAACTAGCCGTCCTTCTGTCTGTAACTCCGCTGAGGTTTGCCTAGTTCATGAAAAGATTGCTGCTACTTTCTTGCCACGTTTAAATGAACTTTTCAAAGGTCAAGTTCAAATGCGCGCTAATCAACAGGCACTCCCTTATCTCCCCGATGCCATTGCCGCTGGTAGTCAAGACTTCGATACAGAGTTCCTAGACTATATCATGGCCATCAAGGTGGTCCCCGATACTCAAGCTGCCATTGACCACATTAACCAACATTCGACTGGGCACAGCGAAGCCATCGTTACCAAAGATGATAGGCAAGCTCAGCTCTTCACACAAGCGGTCGATTCAGCCGCTGTTTACGTTAACGCCTCGACCCGTTTCACAGATGGCGGTCAATTTGGGCTCGGTTGTGAACTGGGCATTTCCACTCAAAAAATGCACGCGCGAGGTCCTATGGGCTTGGCTGAAATGACTACCTACAAATATATCATCCAAGGTGATGGCCAAATCCGCGCCTAAAATTTGGATTTTTAAGAAAAACTGTGGACTCCTAGATAGGAATCCACAGTTTTTGGTGTTTGGAAAAATTTAAAATTTGAACTAATAGTGACGTTCCAGCGAATTCATGACCACAAAAAAGCCGGATTACTCCGACTTCTTCATATTATTATTTTGAGATGTAGACATTCTTCCAGTTGTTTGTAACCCCAGCAGAGTTTTGGATTAAGCCCTTAACTCCTGGACGTAACATGTAAGCCTGGTTTAATTGGAAGAGCGGTGTTGCCCCTTGGTCTTCATTCAAGACATCAGAAGCCTTCACCAAATCGTTGAAACGCTTCTTAGCATTGTTAGCGTCAGTTGTCTTAGATGCCGTAATTAACTTATCGTATTCTGCATTGTTCCACTTACCAGTGTTGTATGAGTTGTCAGAAGTAAATAAGTCTAAGAAGGAGATTGGGTCAGCGAAGTCCGCACCCCAAGCTACGGCAGCCATATCAAAGTCCCCGCCAGATACACGACTTAAACGTGTCTTAAATGGTACATTTTGAACCGTGATTTTAGTGCCATTACCTAAATTAGTTTCCAATTGACTTTGGACAAATTCAGTAACTTTCTTAGCGACATCAGTGTCATCCCCTAATAAGTTCAAGGTCAACTTGTCTTCGCCAACTTCTTGTAACCCTTCTTTCAAGAGACGTTGCGCTTCTTTCTTGTCAAGCTTGTTAGCCTTAGAGTCCGCTACTTGTACGAAATCTTTGCCATCGTAAGTTGCTAAACCTTTAGAAACAACGCTTGAAGATGGTAACGTTCCCGCACCTAAAATGTTAGCTGCTAAAGTTTCACGGTTAATAGCATGAGAAATAGCTTGACGAATCTTTTGGTTAGCTAAGAACTTGTTCTTCGCAACATTGTATTGCAAGTAGTTTGTCCGCGCTTGCTTCAAGATGTGGTAACCATCTTGTTTGTTTAATTGCTTAGCTTGTTCGGTAGATAAGAAAGTGTAATCAAGTTTGTTTGATTGGTACAAGTTGTAAGAAGTGTTAGTTGACTTGTTAACTTGGAATTCAATTGCTGACAACTTCACATTATCTTTATCCCAGTATTTATCATTCTTTTCTAATTTCCACTTCAAGTTAGTCCCTGTCCAACCAGTCATCTTGAATGGACCATTGTAAGTCATGTACTTCGCAGCTGTCCCGTACTTATCACCGTACTTTTCAACCGCCTTTTGACTTTGTGGGAAGAAGAGTGGGAAGCCCATCAATAATTTGAAGTATGGAATATCCTTTTCTAAAGTAACAACTAACTTGTCATCACCAACAGCCTTAACCCCTAAGTCAGTTACCGGTTTCTTACCATCAATGATGGCATCCGCATTCTTAATTCCGCTGAATAAGTATGAATATTCTGAAGCAGTCTTAGGATCTACAGTTCTTTGCCAAGAGTAAACAAAATCTTTGGCAGTTACAGGGTCACCATTAGACCAAGTACTCTTACGTAATTTGAAAGTATAAGTCAAACCATCATCGGAAACCTTAGTTGATTTTGCCAAACCTGGAGTAACCTTACTATCCTTACCTAAACGGTAAAGACCTTCCATGGAGTTGGCCATTTGGTCAAAAGAAATTGTATCTGTTGCTTTGGATGGATCCATAGATGGCAATTCAGATTGATAAGACCACTTTAAAACTTGATCGGATGCAAGTTTGTCTGATTTATTTCCACAAGCGGCGAGTCCGACCGCCGTTAGGGCTGCTAGCGAACCCACAGCTAATAACTTTTTGGCTTTCATAAACATCCTCTTTTCTAATGTTCCTTTTTTCTTCTATATGTTGTATTCTAATTTAAAATTAAAAATAAAGCAAGTACATTTTTATTTATTTTTAATTTTTTATTCAGAAACTTTTCCATTTTTTATCAATTATCCCCAACTATTTTACACGCTACTAAAGCAGAGGAGTGCTATAATAAAGGTGAAAGGAGGCTAAGATTTGAAAAAAATTTTACTCGTTGCACTTGCTTTAATTATTGTCGCTTTGGGGATTCAGCTTCTCCTCTTAAAAGGCAGTCGCGAAGAACCCCTCCGTCAAAATCGCCTCAAAACTGATGTAACTTACTCTGACACCCCGACCTTACTAATACCAGGCTGGGGTGGAAATGCATGGACCTATTCACATTTAATCGACTATTACCAAAAGCAAAACCTTGCCCAAAAAACCATGACCATTCATGTCACTCCTACTGGAAAGGTACACGTACAAGGTGCGGTTATGAATAAGAAAAATTCTTTAATCCAAGTCCTCTTCGATTGGAACTATACTAAAAATTACCTACCCCAAACGGCTTGGCTTTCCAGTGTTTTACGCGTTTTGCATAAAAATTACGGCATTAACCAACTAAATGTTGTTGCACATTCTTGGGGAGGAACGGCCTTTGTACACGCCCTCGCTAACTCTAGTTACCTCCAAAAAAACATCAACTTTAAAAAAATCATTTTATTAGGGGTACCAATTAACGAAGGTTTCTCCTCCAAAATCAGTTATAACCAAGCTTTAACGCAAAAGACCTCTGACCATAACTACTTGCGTTTGGCTAAAAAATTAGATAAATTTAATCCACATAACCTTATTCATTTCTATAACTTAATGGGGTCTAAAGATGGACAAAAAAAGACCGATGGTGAAGTCCCTAATGTCCAATCCGAGTTCCTTAAAACCGTGATTCACAGTAATTGGTCCACTTACAGCCAAAAAGTCTATAAGGATACCAATCACACCGACCTCCACCAAAATAAAGAAATTCTCAATCATATGGCAGCCATTTTATGGCAGTAAAAAAGACTTCAGCTTCTTCTCAAAGTTGAAGTCTTTTCGGTTTAAACCCAGTGATTAATGGGACCAAATTTGTGACCAACAGCAATTTCTTGCGTCAAAGCACGATAGGTGTAGGCTTGCGCTTTAGTTATTGCCGTTTTGATATCTTGTCCGAGGGCTATTTGAGCAACAATTGCCGCCGATAAAGTATCACCAGTTCCATTAAAGTGGGTCGTTTCGTAGTAGTCATGTTCCAGCCAAAAATCCTGACCATCAGCTAATAAAACATAATCACTGACCCTATCTTGACCCGCCTCATGTCGTCCTTTAATCATAATATTTTTAGCACCTAAAGCTTGAAGTTTACGGGCCGCTTTTTTTACTGCTTTTGCATCCTTTAATTCCATTTGCGCTAATTTTTGCGCTTCGTAAAAATTCGGAGTTAGCACTGTCGCTAAAGGCAACAATTTCGTCCGTAAAGTCTGATAGGCCTGCTCTTCTAAGAGAAGGTTACCATGTTTGGTGATAATGACTGGGTCAACTACTAACGGGCCTAAATCATATTTCTGATACGCAGCGACGACCGTTTCAATCGTTGCTGTATCAGTCAACATCCCCGTCTTAGTTGCCCGAATGTTAAAATCCTCCGCTAAGACTTCAAATTGCTTGGCTATGAAGGCTTGGGGTAAAGCTACGCTATCCCAAATTCCATAGGAGTTACCCGCCACACAAGCCGTCAATACTGACATACCATAGACCTTCTGCGCTAAAAAAGTATTCATATCAGCTTGCATCCCGGCTGAACCATCACTATCTGAACCCGCAATCGTTAATACTTGTGGATACTCATTCACCATTTATACCGCCCCTTACTTGTCTTTAATTATTAATCATTTTATAATAAATCTGGTAATATAAAAATAATCAAAATAAACTAAAAATAAAGTCCAGATAGGAGAAAAATGATGCTCACCTATAATTTTCAAAACGTTACTGGTCCCCTCTATGAATATATCTATTTACGCCTCAAAGAAGATATTCTTTCCGGTAAACTTGCCCCTCACGAAAAACTACCTTCCAAGCGTTCCTTCGCTAATAATAACGGGATTAGTACCATTACGATTCAAAATGCATATGACCAGTTAATCTCCGAAGGCTATGTTTACACCCGGCCCAAAAAGGGCTATTATGTGGCCAACATTAATCAAACTAAAATTATTCCTACGCAAGCCAAAATTGACCTCGGTATTCAGACACCACCCCAACCGCTAAAATTTGATTGTGATTTATCGAGTAACCAATTAGCTCCCAAAAGTTTTCCCTTTTCTGTGTGGACCAAGTTGCTCCGCCAGACCATTGCCCAACGAAAAGATGCCCTTATGGAAGTCTCACCAACCGGTGGACAAACTGAACTACGACAAGCTATTGCCGAGCATCTTAAGTCTTTCCGGGGCATGTTAGTTGATCCTAACCAAATTATCGTCGGCGCTGGTACCGAATATCTTTATAGTCTTTTGATTCAATTACTGGGCCAAGATAAAAAATACTGCACTGAAAATCCCGGTTACAAACGGCTCGCACAAATTTATCAACAAGCCGGCGTTGACTGTACCTACATTGACATTGATGATTATGGAGTTACCGCTGATGATTTACGGAATTCTCAAGCAGATATTGCCCATCTCAGCCCCAACCACCATTTTCCCACGGGAATCTCCATGCCTGCTAACCGGCGCTATGAGATCTTAGCTTGGGCCAATGAAATGAACGGTCGTTACATCATTGAAGATGATTACGACAGCGAATTTCGACTTCAAGGTCGTCCGATACCGACCCTCTTTTCTAGTGATGCTTGCGAAAAAGTTATCTATTTAAATACCTTCTCCAAGTCCCTCACTCCGACCATCCGGATTTCTTACATGGTTTTACCAGCACATCTGGCCAACCGTTTCTACCAACAACTCTCTTTTTACGCTTGTACTGTCTCGAACTTCGAACAATACACCTTGGCTGCTTTCATCGGGCAAGGTTATTTTGAAAAGCATATTAATCGTATGCGTCTCTACTATCGGCGTCAAAGAAGCAGGGTCATTAAGATTATTACCACTAGTTCCTTGGCCCCCTACTGTGAAATTTTAGAAAATGATGCAGGCTTGCACTTCGTTTTAAAATTAAAGACCAAACTCAGTGATCAAGAAATCACGCAACGTATGGCTCAGGCGGGAATTCACTTGACTTCCATGGCTGCTTATTACTTGACGCCGGAACATGTTAGTCAACATCTTTTTATTATTAATTATTCTAATATCAATACAGATAAACTGCATGATGCTTGCCAGAAACTCACTGAAATAATCAAAAAAGGCGCTATCCGAAAATAGCACCTTAGTACTTAATTAGTCCTCAAGTAAAAACTTAAGTAACTTCTTAAGTACTTTTTTGATTGTTCCAGATGGACCAATTACGAATATTAGTTAATGCACAAATTGTTAGAATGAGTACCTAACCGCAAGCGTGGGGACTAGCGAAAGTTAGCCCCTTTTTGTGCTTAGTTAATCAAAGCCAATAACTCAAAAGAAAAGATTCCGTAAATAATTGCGAGATAATTATTACTTATTCCAATATTTCTGCGCGATAAAACTGGCCAAAATTTAACTTCTGTCTGGAAACTAACAACGTCTATTCCAACTCTGATACCTTCTCGATGATCCTTAATCAATTCTTTCTTCTACTCAGGAGTAAGTTTATCTGAATTTAGCAAGGACACGTCGTATATCCCCATCCAAAATACTTGACCATTGATACCGGTGATTACCTTTGGAAACTGGCTATTCTCTAACTACATTACAAAAAGTAGTATTAATCAAAGTTTATTAAAGCATCTCTTGCTTAAACATAACTTACTTAGAAGAACTAAATTTTCATTAGATTACAGATTCTTTATGAGTCTCACTATCGTCGGAATTTATCGCCTACAGTATCAAGATCAGATTACCTCACTTAAAGATATGAAATACCTCCGCAGTTTAGATTTTTATCATGATAGTCAACAATTTATCACTGAATATTTTGCTACCTTAGGCCAAGAAAATCGGCTTAATCAAAAGAGTTATGATTACTTTGCTTACGCTGCTCTCTTTTTGCCACATTGCAGTCAGAAATTACTAGAAAAATATGACGATTATACGCGATTTGCTAGTTCGTAATATTTGAAAATTCGCAAAAAAAGCTTAACAAG